>CBDTUH010000445.1:0-1649 GCA_965363375.1 uncultured bacterium | reverse complement strand
GGCTTTAAGTCGTTCGGCCATGCAGCCCAACACGCCAACCAGCGTGGCTGGCTTTTGTTTTTTTAGTTTTTTAAACTCCGATAAACGTTTGCGTACCGTTTGTTCGGCCTTTTCGCGGATAGAACAAGTGTTCAGCAAAATCAGGTCTGCCTCTTCGTAGTTGCGGGTAGCGCCATACCCTTCTTCATAAAGAATAGAAGCAACGATTTCGCTATCGCTGAAATTCATCTGGCAACCGTAGCTTTCAATATAGAAATGACGCTGGTAGCGATTGGCATCGCCAGTGAAAGGCAAATAAGCCTCTCCCTGTCGCTTTTCGTCGTGTTTTTTATCAGTGAGGAGTTCTTGTATCATAATCAGTATGGCGCCAAAGATAACGAATACTGATTGTATGACAGGATGGCAGCAGCATGAAAGATTGTTTTTACAAATCTCTTTGCATTTCTTATATTGTGACGAAGGTCGAATTAAACTAACTGATCCGATGAGTATAAAACGCAATCAATACCGGGCAATTTTTGCAGTAGTGGTCATCGTTGCTTTTTTTATTCCCGCCTACAACAGTGTAAGTGCTTTTCAATTTTTGCTTTTGGCGCTCGGTTCTCTGCGCAACGACAGCGAAATTACGCTGGTCGATTTGTTGGTCATCTTGCTTCCGCTACTTTTGGTTCCGGCTACGGCACTTCTTATTTTGTTTCAGGCGCTAAATAAAAGGAGGGTCAACAGTTTGCTGCTTTGTCTTCCTTTTTTCTCGATGGCTTTTTTCTTTTTAATTTTTTCTTTCGACCGGGTGCGGCAAGTAAGCAGCTTTTCGGTGCTGAACCTGCTCACCGAAATGCGGGTGGGCTTTTACCTGGCGGCGTTTGCTTCGCTATTGCTCCTTTTTTCTTACAACCGGCGGGAGTCTTTCAATACCAGTGCAGGCAAATAAATAAAGATTAAAATCGCGTCACCACAAATATTCTTTCTTATTATACCATAGTCGTAACCGGCAGTTTTTTCGCCAGCCACGAATCTTTTACCGGCACAATCCAGCCCTCTTCCAGTTCTCTTTTGTTTTGCACGAGGTTATTAAAATAAAAGGTTTCACCGGTAATAAATTTGTTTTGGAAGGCGTAAGAAAGTTGGTTCATGGGCAATAACTGGATTTTTTCCTTGACAAAAAACGCCAGGTTGGTACGGTTGAAAAAGTCAACGCCATAGCGCTCGCCCAGGCTTTTGATAAAACGTACGGAAGCATCAGTGCTGCAGCCACTTACGCCCGCCTTTGTTTCATCGGCCATGAGTATCACAAACTGGCCAAAAAACAAATTGCCATAGGCCTCCACATCGGCGCCATGCGATTGCCATTCGTCTGTAAACTTTGCCAATTGCTCTTCAATCTCCAGCGCTTCTGAAAGCAAAAACAACCGGCTGCTTTGATACACCCAAACCCGGCTGTTGTCAGAAAATGCGTCAGGAAGTAAATGTTTGTATTCGAGGTTCATGCTGCAAAATTACAATGCGCCGTTGAAGTGCTTTCTTAAAGTTGCAAAACCTGACCGGGTAAGTCTGCGTTTTTGCTCAGGCTTGTTTTGGGGGTAAGCTGGCGGCTATTAGCTCTGCCACGTCCTGTACTTTTACGCTGTCTTCTTTTTCCGCAGCCTTTA
>CBDTUH010000444.1:0-1695 GCA_965363375.1 uncultured bacterium | reverse complement strand
CACCCTGTTTCCGGATATGACGCTGGTGCTGGTGTACATAGCTAACTGGGTAATAACCTTGCTGGTAACGGCGCTTCTTTTTGCTATTATTTTTAAGGTGCTGCCCGATGCGCAAATACATTGGCGCGATGTGCTGGTAGGGTCTGTTGTAACCGCGCTCTTGTTTATGCTCAGCCGGTTTTTAATTTCTTTTTACATTGGCCGCAGCAACATTGGCAGCGCGTATGGCACCGCCGGCTCGCTGGTGGTGCTGCTGTTGTGGGTGTACTTTGCCGCCATCATTTTATACTTCGGGGCCGAGTTTACCAAGGCTTACGCTGCCGATTATGGCACCCTCATTCGCCCCAGCAAATACGCCGTGTGGATAAAGCATGTAGAGGTGGAAGAAGGCCGCACCAGCCTGAAGCAGGTGGAGAAAAAAAAGCGCCGCGAAAACGACCAGAGCGACGGAACGGTGAAAGTGGTGTAGGAATGTTTGTCGTTTATCGTTTGGGGTTTGCTGTTACGTTAAAAGGCAAAAGTGAAAACCAAAAAGTAGGACTTGAGGCAGAATAAAAAGGCGTAAAAGGAAAAAGAAACCTTTTATAGACATACTACTTTGGATGTATAATTTTTAGAGAAGAATGGATGCTATGGCTGGTTGTTAATCCAATTCATGCATTTAAATCCTATCAATCCGCGGTTCTAAAAGGAAATTGAAACATTTTCGCGGCCGTCATCTGTCATTTCTTTTTTGGCCAACGGCCTCAGCATAAGCTGTCCGTTGCCAACTGTCCTCAGTCATCTAATTTCGCCTTACTTTTGCCCCCATTATGGCAACTGATAACAACCGCTTTCAGGCAATTATCGCGCACTGTAAGGAGTATGGCTTTATTTTTCCCTCTTCGGAAATTTACGACGGGCTGGGCGCCGTGTACGATTACGGCCAGTGGGGCAGCGAACTGAAGAAAAACATTAAAGATTACTGGTGGAAAAGCATGGTGCAGATGCATGAAAACATCGTGGGCATAGACGCCGCCATTTTTATGCACCCCACTACCTGGAAAGCCAGCGGCCACGTAGACAACTTCAGCGACCCCATGATCGACAACAAGGACAGCAACAAACGCTACCGGGTAGATCATTTGCTGGAAGCGAAAGCCGACGAGCTGGAAGCGGCCGGCCATAAAGAGCAGGCCGACCTGCTGCTGCAGCAAATGGATGCCCTTTTAGCTGCCAACGATTTCAACGGCCTTAAAAATTTAATCGAAAGCAATAAGATTGTTTGTGCCATCAGCGGCACGGCCAACTGGACCGATGTGCGCCAGTTTAACCTGATGTTTTCTACCGAATATGGTGCTATATCGGAAGACGGTGACGACAATAAAATTTACCTGCGCCCCGAAACCGCACAGGGCATTTTTGTAAACTTTTTGAACGTGCAAAAAACCGGGCGGATGAAGATTCCGTTTGGTATTGCGCAAATAGGAAAAGCGTTTCGCAACGAAATAGTGGCCCGCCAGTTCATCTTCCGCATGCGCGAGTTTGAACAGATGGAAATGCAGTTTTTTGTGCGCCCCGGCACGCAGATGCAGTGGTACGAATACTGGAAAAGCGAGCGGATGAAATGGCATTTAAGCCTCGGCATTGCACCGGACAAATACCGCTTTCACGACCACGTAAAGCTGGCCCATTATGCCGATGCCGCCTGCGATA
>CBDTUH010000443.1:0-1711 GCA_965363375.1 uncultured bacterium | reverse complement strand
CTACAAAAGTAATCGTGCTTTGCACGCTCGATGGGCGGTCAACAATGGCAATATAAGTTTTAGCCGGAGGCGCAGGCTGTTTGTAGGTGGGCTTGGGTACAGTGCCTTTTTGCCAGCTGCCAAAGCTTTTTTCGGCAAGTGTTTTGGCTTCAGCCGCAGTGATGTCACCCACAAATACCAGGTAAGCATTATTGGGCTTCCACCAGGTAGAAAAATACTTCTTGATGTCTTCCAGCTTTACATTATTAATGGTTTGTTCGGTAGCAATGTCGCCGTAAGGATGGTCTTTACCATACGTCAGGCGGTTTACTACGTTTTCAGCAATGGCAGCGGGGTCATCTTTTGCGGCTTGCAAACCGGAGATTTCCTGACGACGAATTTTTTCCAATTCATCTGCCGGGAAAGAAGGGCGTAATACAATGTCCGACATCAGCGTCATCACTTTAGGAAAGTTTTCCTTTAACGAAAAGGCAGAAACGCCGGTAGCCGATGTGTTGATGCTGGCGCCCAGAAAGTCAATAGCCTGATCCAGTTGCGCCTTGTTCATTTTGGTGGTGCCGCGTCGCAGCAGGCTGCCGCCCATTGATGTAATGCCGGTTTTATCACCTTCCACAATGCCATCCATATCAATAGAGAGCGATGCGGAAACGCGCGGCAGTTTGTTGTTTTGTACTACAAACACTTTTAAACCGTTGGCCAGCGTAAAAGTGGCCGGCTGTCCAATTTTAATTTCTGGCGCCTTGGCCGGCTGTGGCGCTTTAGATCGGTCAATTTGCGCTACCGCAGCCAGGGGCAGGGCAGCCAGCATATATATAAATACTTTTTTCATGATGTAAATCGGTTGCGGTAGTTTAGAAAGATTTAGTGTGCTGATCTTTGGTGCCTTTGGGTACGTAATACAAAGCCACACGGTTGTTTTTATTCAGGTATTTTTTGGCTACGTTCAAAATGTCCTGGCGGGTTACTTTGTTGTAACGTTCCAGTTCGGTATTAATCAGGTTAGCATCGCCAAAATACACTTCATAATTAGCCAGGCTTTCAGCAATGCCCGCCATGGTAGCGTTGGAGCTCACAAATTGTGTACGTACCTGGTTGCGCACTTTTTCAAACTCCTGCTCGGTGATTATCTCAGTTTTTAAATTATTCACCACGCTGTCTACCACTTTCTCCAGTGCATCAGCTTTTACACCCATATTGGCAATAGCATAATTGATGAACAAGCCCGCATCTTCGTTAAAGAAGGGAAGCGAAAGGGCAGCCACGGCCAGTTGTCTTTCGTCTACTAACGTTTTATTCATCCGGCTGGAAGGACCGCCCGACAATACGGTGGAAAGCATCTGGAAGGCATAATATTCATCGCTGCCCTGCTTGGGAGCACGATAAGCCTGTATTACAGCCGGCAATTGAATGTTGTCTTCTATTACTTCGCGCACTTCGCCGGCCAGCGGTGGCTCCTGCACATTGGGACGCGGAATTTCTTTTGTTCCACGGGGAATTGGGCCAAAATAATCTTCAATTAACTTTTTGGTTTGTGCCATATCAAAATCGCCTGCAATGGAAAGCACGCAGTTATTAGGCACATAAAAAGTTTTGTAAAAATCAATGAACTCACTCAGCTGTGCAGCGTTCAGGTGCTCCAGGCTGCCAATAGGCGCCCAGCGGTAAGGGTGCACCTTATAGGCACGTTTTAGTATTTCCTGCAAAATGGTGC
>CBDTUH010000442.1:0-1779 GCA_965363375.1 uncultured bacterium | reverse complement strand
CCAGGATACTGCTAAAGGTAATCCTGGGTATATTGCTTTTTGTAGTAGTGCTTTTTTTACTGCTGCTTACACCACCTGTTCAAAAATTTGCCACTACTAAAGTAGAAAGCTTTTTGCAGGCCAAACTGCAGACGGAAGTGGAGATCGGGCGCATTTCCATTGGCCTGCCGCGCAAAATTTCGCTGCAGGATGTGTACATAGAAGACCGCACCAAAGACACCTTACTTTCCGGCGGCAGCATTAAAGCCAACCTCGATATTTTCAAGCTACTTTCCAACGAAGTGCAGATAAACAGCATTGAGCTTACCGACATTACCGCTAAAATAAAACGTGTA
The DNA here is from genome assembly GCA_965363375.1 of uncultured bacterium. Classification (GTDB taxonomy): domain Bacteria; phylum Bacteroidota; class Bacteroidia; order Chitinophagales; family Chitinophagaceae; genus Flavisolibacter. Next base: position 1,444 of record CBDTUH010000442.1, on the reverse strand, counting down.
CTGCCCGATACGGCTTTCAATTTCCAGTTTATTGTAGATGCCTTTGCACCTGCTACGCCCACACCTGTTGATACCTCCGCCGCACCTATGAAAATGAATATTGATGATGTGGTGCTGAACAATGTGCGCGTGATTTACAACGACGTGGTTACCGGCAACGATATGATGGCGCACGTAGGCCACCTGGATGCTGCCATTGACACCTTCAACATTTACCAGCCGAAGTACGATGTGGAAACGCTGAACGTAAAAGACCTGGTAGCCGTTATCAAGCAAACAAAGCCGCTGGCGCAGCCCGAACCTGTTGCCAAAGACATGGCCGAAGCCGCCGCTCCTATTGCCATGGACCTGGGCCTGGGAAAAATCAATTTGGATAATATTGACATTCATTTCAGCAACGCCATATCGGCGCTGTATACCGATTTTAAAGTTGACCGGCTGGTGGCCGAAGGCAAAAATCTGGACCTGCGCAACAATGCTATTCACTTGGCACAGGTGCGGCTTGACAATACATCAAGCGTAATACGGTTGGGAAAAACAGAAACGGCCGAAGCCATTAAAAAAGAAGTGGCGCAGGAAGTAGAGGCACAGCAGCAGGTGGACTGGCGCATACGGGTAGACGAAATACAAATCAATAACAACGCTTTTCAGTTTGATAACGATGCAGAGCCGCGCCTCAACTACGGCATGGACTACGCACACCTGAAAGCCGACAGCCTGACGCTGCACGTAAAAGACCTGGTGTTTAGCACCGACTCTATTGGAGGCCTCATTACAAAGGGAACACTGAGAGAAAAAAGCGGTTTTGTGCTGAACGAGCTGCAGTCCGACCTGCTGTATGCCAGCAACCAGTCTTACATTAAAAACCTGTATTTAAAAACACCGGGCACCGAACTGCGCCGCGACCTGGTGCTGGAGTACGAATCGTTTGATGCGCTGGTAAATAATTTTGAGAATACGGTGATGGATGTGGACATTGCCAACAGCTATGTGCAGGTAAAAGATATACTGGTGTTTGCACCGCAGCTGAGGGGAAATCCGGCCTTTTCGCGCCCCGGCGATGTGTGGCGCATGAACATCCGCGGCAGCGGCAGCATGGAGCGGCTGTATGTAGAGGCGTTACAGTTTAATGGCTTAAGCAATACGGTGATAGATGCTTCGGGAACACTTGCCGATATAACCGACCCCAACGCCGCCGGCGGCAATTTAAATATCCGCAGGTTTCACACTACCAAAAGCGATATTGCCCTTTTTGCCGGCAACGCCCTCCCCGATAACATTAACCTGCCTCAGAGCATTGACATGCGTGGCACGCTGGCCGGCAATATGCGCAACCTTTCTACCGACCTTCACATCAATTCATCTGCCGGCTTTGTCAGCATCAACGGGCGCTTTGGCAACCTGGCCAACCCAGATGCTGCTACTTACAATGCTTCTATCCGCA
>CBDTUH010000441.1:0-1813 GCA_965363375.1 uncultured bacterium | reverse complement strand
TTGTAAGCGGGTATTGCTTGCTGCTGTCGGGCAGCACGTACCACATCAGGTTTTTAAAGATGTCTTTTTTAATGAGGGTAGCCGTACCGCGGGTTACGCGCAGCATATCGGCGTTTTCCGGAAAGCCCTGTAAAGCATCCAGGTAGGTATCCAGTTCGTAGTTCAAACAGCATTTTAAGCGGCCGCATTGCCCGCTCAGTTTGGTTTGGTTGATACTTAAATTCTGGTAACGCGCCGCGGCGGTGTTAACAGATTTAAAATCGGTAAGCCAGGTAGCGCAGCACAGTTCGCGGCCGCAGGAGCCAATGCCGCCTACTTTACCGCTTTCCTGACGCGCACCAATCTGGCGCATTTCCACCTTTACCTTAAACTCGCCGGCCAGTATTTTAATCAGCTCCCGAAAATCCACGCGGTCGTCAGCAATGTAAAAGAAGGTGGCTTTTTTACCGTCGGCCTGAATTTCCACCTCGCTCATTTTCATGTTCAGCTTTAGCTGCCGTGTGATGGCGCGGGTGCGAATAAGGGCTTCTTTTTCGCGGGCTTTGTTTTGGCGCCACAGTTCCAGGTCGCGGTCGGTGGCGGGGCGCAGTACGCGCTTAATTTCGGAGGAAAATTCGTCTACCCCTCTTTTCTTTAACTGAATACGCACCAGTTCGCCGCTCAATTGCACTTCACCTACATCAAAGCCCGAAACGCCTTCTACGGCAATCATTTCGCCTTTTTCAAAATAATGCAGCGTGCTGTTGCGGTAAAATTCTTTGCGGCTGCCGTTGTTAAAACTCACTTCTATTACGCGGCAGGCTGTATCGGCATCGCTTATCGGCAGGTTCACCAGCCAGTCGTAGGTATTCATCCTATTACAACTGTTGGTGCCGCAGCTGCCGTTGCTTTGGCAGCCGCCGGGTTTGCCGCTGCTGCCGGTTCCACAAGATCCACATCCCATATGGTAGGGTTAATCACTCATTTTTTAGGTTATATAATGGGAGAGGGCGGCAGCAGAAAAGCTAAGGAACAACTCTTTTATAGGGCACACTTTGCCTTTTATATTGGCGCAAAACAGGCTTTTATGTGCGGGCTGATACTGTAGATGATAAAAAAATTAAGGGCATCTGTCCCAGTATATAGATGTTGTTGTTAGCTGCTCAAGTTCATGTTCACATGCCGGAACCTCTTTTTCTAAAACGTCAGGTCTAAAATAAGACTTTTGCAAATATAATTTTTTTATGCCAGTATGGCCGCGTAGTTATACGGAGAGCAAAACGCCGTTGACCACAATGTGGTGCAGGCGGATGGTGAGGGCATGAAAAAGTATTTTGGCGTTGGCATTGCGCTCAATGTAGTAGGCAGCTTTGTCCAGCTCTTCTACAATGGCCTGCTGCTGCTCCAGCCCCGCAGCTTTGTTCAGGCGCTGGGTAAAATCCTGCTCGTTGGGGCTGAGTGCAGCCAGTCTTTCTTCGCGCGGAGCACCGGTAAGCACCTGCAGCTTGATGGCCTGTTGCAGCAGGTGGGTAAAATATTTTAAGAACTGCTTTTGGTTTTCGCGGCCCAGACGGCTGATTTCTTCTACCACTTTTACCTGCGCTATGGGGCGGTTGCGGATGGCAGCGTTCAGCCAGTCGCGCAGCAGGTTGTAAAAATCTTCGTCGGCGTGCTGCAACAGGTGCAGGGCTTCGCGGTAGTTACCTTCGGCAATGGCGGCGGTGCGTTTGGCTATATCGGGTGCCGTACCGTTGCGGCTTTGCAAAGCAGTAGCTATGTCGGCAACTTCCAGCGCGGGCACTTTTACCAGCTGGCAGCGGCTGAGGATAGTATT
>CBDTUH010000440.1:0-1852 GCA_965363375.1 uncultured bacterium | reverse complement strand
ACTTTATAACCATGGAACGATACGATAAAATTGCAGGTCTGCTGAATGACCTCATCCGCATAAACAATGACCGCATAGAGGGCTACGAAAAAGCCATTGAAGAACTAAAGCCGGAAGACAACGACCTGTTGGTACTGTTTGAACGTTACAATTACGAAAGCCGCCAATATATAACCGAGCTGAACCACGAAGTAACGCGCCTGGGCGGCGAGCCTGCTGAAGGCACTACCGTATCGGGCAAAGTATACCGCGTGTGGATGGACCTGAAAGCAGCTATTAAAGGCGCTGACCGTAAAACCATATTGGAAAACTGCGAGTTTGGCGAAGATGCGGCGCAAAAAGCCTACGACATGGCGCTGAACACCGACCTGGAACTGGAAGCGCCGCTGCGCGAAATTATTGTAAAGCAAAAAGCACAGTTGCGTGTAGCACATGATGAAGTAAAGCGCCTGCGCGACCTGCAGAAAGCTCATTAAAAATTGAATCTTTTTAATAAAAATAATTACCAATGAAATTGAAGCAGTTTGCCGCTGCCGGCTGTGCAGCGGCTTTGCTGTTGCTGACAGCTTCTTGCAGCAACAATAACGTGCGCAACAACGATGTGGAGAACGACACCAACGTAGTAGATACCCGCAGGTATACCGATACCACCAGCAATTACATCACCGGAGACTCGGCTGGCATTAACCAAACGCCCGCCAGTGGCGGCACGGGGCTTGACAATCAGTAACACTTAAAAAAACAAGGGCCGGAGAGGTTGCAGTTTACAGTTAAAAAGTGTTGTTTTGCAGGCAGAATCAAAACTACCTACGCGCACCTGCCTGTAAGCAATTGGGCAGGTGCCACACTATACTGTTGCTCTTTTTACCTGGTACTAATAAAGTGGAATATTTATTGAGGCAAAAACAGGATAAAGACCGGAAAGTGCATCTTTTTTTGTAGAACATCGTGCTCAGCCAAGGCTTTACAGGCTCTTGTTTTTCTGGCAGACTATTTTGTTGTTATATAGTAAATCTAATACGATGCATATAAACGAAAATAATAGTATGCCTTATATGAAAAGCCTTGCCACCTGTCTTAACCGTATGATACAGGATGGGTACACAGAAGACTTTCAGGTAAAAGAGGGCGGCTTGTATGGTATTAATACGAAGGCTACTTATTTGCCACAGCAAATAAAAGTGGTCAATTTTTTCAGGTTCGAAGGCATGTCGGATCCCGATGACAATGCGGTGCTGTATGTGATAGAAACCGGCAACGGCGTTAAGGGCACTTTGATAGATGCTTATGGCATTTACAACGATCCGCAGATAGGCCGCTTTATGAAACAGGTAACGGATATAAGCAAGAATGTAATAAACGATTAAGAAAAGATGAACATTACCACTCAACCCATACAAGCATGCCTGGAGGCATGGATGCACTGCGAGAACCTGCTGCTGACACTTGCGCAACAAGGCAAATCTTTTTCGCAACGCACCAGGCAGGTGGTAGAAGAATGTGCGCAGGTTTGCCTCAGTACAGGCCATGCTGTAAAAAATGAATTGACCAACCGCCACCAGCTGGCGCTTCTTTGTGTAGGCCTTTGCGAGGAGTGCGCCGAAATTTGCGAACGCTACAGCAGCCATCTTTTCAGGCAGTGCGCCATGGCCTGCCGCCAATGTTCTTCTTCTATTACCTCCATTGCTTCGGCGGCGGTTTAAAGTTTCAGCTTTTAGTTGTTTTATTATTTGGCTTTTTAATAAAGCAGATGCTGGTTCATTAATAAATATTTTGATGCGCGTGCATCAACTAAAGAAAAAAACGGCCACAGTGGAGAACTGCAGCCTTGCTGATAGAATGGACCGTGTAT
>CBDTUH010000439.1:0-1853 GCA_965363375.1 uncultured bacterium | reverse complement strand
GGTGATTGTAGCTCAGCTGGTTAGAGCGTCGGATTGTGGTTCCGAAGGTCGCGGGTTCGAACCCCGTCATTCACCCCCTCAAAAAGCCCTGCATATCTGCGGGGCTTTTTCCATTTTAACAAAGGTTAAATAATTGGCTTTCAGTTAGGTTAATTAAGGTTAACGGCCCCTTTTTTCTGCCTTTGATAAGGCTACCTTTGCCACCCGTAAAGTAGGAACCTTTCAAAAAAAAGAAGCAACCCATCTTTGCGCATCTCTTTTAAAATACATACACTCATGAGGAAAATTTCAGGGCTTTTGATTTTTGCATTGGCAGCCCTAACTACTATGGCACAAATGCCCGGCAACCGCCAGGCTGGCGGCACTCAAATGACAGGAAGGTTTTATGGCAAAGTGGTGGATGCCGCCAATAAAGGCATAGAAGCGGTTTCGGTTACGCTGGTAACCAACCGCATGGACAGTACCACACGCACCCAAAAAGAAGTAATAGTAAGCGGTATGCTTACCGCCGCCAACGGCGAGTTTAGCCTGGAAAATGTGCCCGTGATGGGACGCTACAAACTGCGGATAACGGGCATTGGCTACAAACCTGTAGAAGAAGCCGTAAGCTTTCAGGTACCAAGGGGCAACCCCGCAGCCATGATGGGCGCTTTTGATAAAGACCTGGGCAACTTTAAGCTAGATATTGATGATAAAGTGCTGGAAGGCGTAACTGTTACCGCCAATAAGCCCCTTTTGCAAATGGGCATTGATCGTAAAATTTTCAATGTTGACCGCAATATTGTTTCTCAAGGCGGATCGGCCATAGATGTAATGAAGAACGTACCTTCTGTAAACGTGGATATTGATGGTAACGTAACGCTTCGCAATAACGCACCACAGATATTTGTGGATGGCCGCCCTACCAACCTTACGCTGGAACAGATTCCGGCCGATGCTATTGAAAGCGTGGAGATCATTACCAACCCTTCGGCCAAGTTTGACGCCTCTGGCGGTACAGCCGGTATTTTAAATATTGTATTAAAGAAAAATAAGCGTGTAGGCTACAGCGGAAACGTTCGTGCCAATATTGATTCACGCGGCCGCGTTGGCGGTGGTGGTGATATCAACATCCGCCAGGACAAGATCAACTTCTTTGCCTCCGGCATGGTGATGCAACGCAAATCCATCTCTACCGGCTACAACAACCGCCAAACTTTTGGTAAGGTAAACTCAACTACCAATTCTCAGGACCGTTCTGAAATGGAAGGCATATTTGGTTTTGGCCGTGCCGGTTTTGATTATTTTATCTCTAACCGCAACACCTTTACCCTGAGCGGCAGCATGGCGCGTGGTAAAATGTCGCCCGAAAACTGGAATGATATCTATATTGATTCTTTGTTTACCAGTGGCACTGTTTCTAGCTACCAGCCCCGTTATTCTAATTCTGACAACTTGTTTCGCAATATGGGTGTGCAGGCCAGCTTTAAGCACCTGTTTCCCAAAGCCGGTAAAGAATGGACCGCAGATGCCACCTTTAACCGTGGCCGCAACGAAAACGACAACCTCATCACCACGGAATTTTACGAACTGAACCCAAGAGTACTTGACCGTCGTTTTATACAAAGTCAGGACGGCAGCGGCAATAACCAGAACCTGGTGCTGCAAACCGATTTTGTGAATCCGATTAATGACAAATCGAAATTTGAACTGGGCGCGCGCGTATCCATCCGCAACATAGAAAACAGCACCAATTATTTTACCGTGAATCCTGATGGCAGCAAATCGCCCCGCCTGGACCAGAATATTGATTTCCGCAGCGAAGACAAGATTTATGCAGCCTACAGTACCTACTCTAACCGTATCGAAAATTT
>CBDTUH010000438.1:0-1910 GCA_965363375.1 uncultured bacterium | reverse complement strand
GAACAACCATTGTAAATGAATAAAACTTCTTTTGATAATTTGTATGATGATGCCGTTCAACTTCTGAAAGAGCTGATACAAACACCTTCGTTCAGTAAAGAAGAAGATCAAACTGCGGGTATCATCAGTCGCTTTCTGGCCTTAAAAGGAGTGGCTACTTCACGCGTGGGGAATAATGTTTATGCCTTGAATGAACATTATGATCCATCCAAACCTACACTCCTGCTCAACTCACATCATGATACAGTTAAACCTAATTCACAATACACAAAAGATCCTTTTTCACCCATTATAGAAGAAGGCAAATTGTATGGCCTGGGAAGCAACGATGCTGGCGGTCCGCTGGTAGCTTTAATTGCAGCTTTTTTACATTTTTACAGGCAGCAAAACCTTTCTTACAACCTGGTGCTGGCCGCCACTGCAGAAGAAGAAATTTCCGGTACGGGCGGCATTGAATATGCGCTTCGCTTTTTACCCCAAATTGATTGTGCCATTGTAGGCGAACCTACCTTGATGCAGCTGGCAGTGGCAGAACGAGGCCTGATGGTACTGGATGGCATTACAACAGGCAAAGCCGGGCATGCGGCCCGCAATGAAGGCGAAAACGCCATTTACAAAGCATTAAAAGATATTAAGTGGTTTTTAACTTACCAGTTTCCAAAAGTTTCTCCTCTGCTGGGTTGTGTGAAAATGAGCGTGACGGTTGTAGAAACGGAAAACAAAGCACACAATATGGTGCCTGCACATTGCCGCTTTGTGGTAGATGTAAGGGTAAATGAGCTGTATACATTTGAAGAAATACTGGCCACCATAAAAGAAAATGTACAAAGCAATGTAAATCCTCGCAGCATGCGGCTTCGTTCCAGCAACATTTCGTTGCATCATCCGCTGGTAAAAGCAGGAATAGAATTGGGAAGAAGCTATTATGGTTCGCCCACTACATCCGACAAGGCCCTGATGCCTTTCCCGGCGCTTAAAATGGGCCCTGGTGATTCTGCCCGCAGCCATTCCGCGGACGAATTCATTTACCTGCACGAGATTCGCCAGGGAATTGAAATGTATATTCAGTTAATAGAAAAAGTAATTTTAAAAAAGTAAAGCAAAACGCTTCATGCAAAAATTTTTTCCTTTTGCTAAAAGCGTTCTGCCTAAAGCATCAAGCACATAAATATGAAACTCTGGCAAAAAGAAAATACATCGGTTTCTGAAAAGATTGAAATATTTACGGTAGGCCGGGATAAAGAGTTTGACCTGCTACTGGCAAAACATGATGTAACAGGTTCTATTGCTCATATAAAAATGCTGGCGCATGTTGGGTTGATGCAGGCCGATCAGGCCGAAGCAGCCGTGAAAGGTCTGGAAACTATTGCTACAGAAATAGAAGGCGGCCAATTTACCATTGAAGAAGGAATAGAAGATGTGCATTCGCAAGTGGAGTATTTGCTGACCCAGCGCATTGGTGAAGCCGGCAAAAAAATTCATAGCGGCCGCAGCCGCAACGACCAGGTAGCAGTAGATATAAAATTGTACCTGCGCGAAGAAATTATAACTATTAAACAACAGGTAACGGAACTGTTTAACTTGCTGATCTCACAAAGCGAAAAATACAAAGATACATTGCTGCCTGGCTATACGCATTTGCAAATAGCTATGCCATCCTCTTTTGGTCTATGGTTTGGTGCTTATGCAGAAAGCCTGATTGATGATTTAGAAGTTCTTGCTGCTGCCTATGCGGTTACCAATAAAAATCCTTTGGGCAGTGGTGCCGGTTATGGTTCTTCTTTTCCGCTGAACCGTACGTTGACTACAGAATTATTAGGTTTTGGCTCACTCAATTATAATTCGGTATATGCGCAAATGAGTCGCGGCAAAACGGAAAAGATCGTGGCTATTGGCATTAGCGCTATTGC
>CBDTUH010000437.1:0-2013 GCA_965363375.1 uncultured bacterium | reverse complement strand
CAGGTAGCTGTACTGCAAAAACCTGAAGACCTGAACCGATACCTGACTGCGGGTTAAAAGGAAAAAGAGACGTTTTAGTTAACCAACATTTTTAATTCTATTTAGCCCCGGTTGTGTCACTCACTTGTGCTGCAACAATGCTATTGAGCTAAAAGGGAAAAGAGACGTTTCTGACCTCGCAGCTAAAAACCACAAATTAAAAAAGGAGTTGAAACATTTTGCTTCAACTCCTTTCTGTTTGGTGAGGTTTCTATAAATACGTCTATTTTTTCTTTTAATATTTGTACTTGTAAACTTTTTTAAAACGTCTCTTTTCCCTTTTGACTTTTTAATTGAAAATTGAATATTTCCTCATTTACTTCCTTGTTCAATATTTACCAAACGTCCCATTTTCCTTTTAATACAAACTGATATTGTAACCAAAGTTATACACCGGCTTGCGGCCATAGGGCGAGTAATCGCGCTGCAGCACATCATACATTACAGAAATGATCAATGCGCCGCGCCCTTGCTGCAGCACTGCACCGCCGCCCAGCAGCAGGCTGGGTACAATCTCTGCATCCATCTTGTACTCTGTGCGCGGATTGGTATCAAAATAAGTTTCTTTTCCAAATATGTAATTGAACTCGGGCTGCGCCTGCAGCATAATTTGAGGAATGGGATATACGCGTCCGAATACATTCAACCCCACCACGCCCTGAGATGTTTTTCGAAACGTGTTGCCATTGATATACCTGTCGCGAACGCTTACATACTGCCCGTTGATGCCCACGCCTGCGGCCAGGTAGCGGTTGAACCGGTAACCCAGCTGCGGCGAAATATTAATAAGCGTATAATCGCCAAACGAAAGGCCGAAGTTGCCGCCCACAAAAAGGTTTTCCTTGCGGTAGCCCTTCTCCTCTTCTTCTTCGCCTTCAGGCCGGTCTTGCGCCAGTGCCGTCAGCGATAGAAAAAATACAAATGGTATTAAAAGGATATTTTTCATGCGTGTTTTTTCTATTGGTTGTAGCACTTTTTAAAAGGGAAAAGAGACGTTTTATTCAAAGATCTTTCCCCTGTTTAAAATACCGTTCGGGTCAAAAATTTGTTTAATGTCTTTCATCAATCTTAACTGCACCGTATCGAATATAATGTGCATGTATTCTTTTTGCACAAGGCCTATGCCATGCTCGCCGCTGATGGTGCCGCCCAGCTTTTTCACCAGCTCAAATATTTCAACAATACCCGATTTCAGCGAGCCGTTCCATTCTTCATCCGACAGGTCGCCTTTAATGATATTTACATGCAGGTTGCCATCGCCGGCGTGGCCGTAGCACACCGATTTAAAGCCGTATTTGGCCCCAATTTCTTTTACACCTTGTAGCAACACAGGCAACTCGGCACGCGGTACTACGGTATCTTCTTCTTTATAAATCGAGTGCGATTTTACGGCCTCGCCTACGCGGCGGCGCAGCTTCCACAATTCCGTTTTTTGCTGGGCATCGTCGGCAAACAATATATCGCCGCAGTCAAAGTTCATCACCACTTCCGATATGCCTTCCATGTCTTTCATCATCACATCCATATCATTGCCATCCACTTCTATCAGCAGGTGCGCCTGCACATCATCTGCCATAGGCACTATGCAATTGTCAATAAAGTTCATGGTCCACTCAATGGCATCGCGCTCCATAAACTCCATGGCGCTGGGCGTGTAGCCAGCGCGGAAAATGGCGCTCACAGCCGCACAGGCATTTTCAGCCGACTTGAATGGCACCAACATCAACAAATCATATTGCGGGTGCGGCAGCAGCTTTAAAACTATTTTGGTAACAATGCCTAAAGTTCCTTCCGAGCCTACCACCAGTTGTGTAAGGTTATAACCCGTTGCATTTTTCAATACGTTGGCGCCCGTCCAGATAATTTCGCCGGTAGGCAGCACCACCTCCAGGTTCAGCACATAATCTTTTACCACACCGTACTTTACCGCGCGGGGGCCGCCACTGTTTTCGGCAATGTTACCGCCAATAAGGC
>CBDTUH010000436.1:0-2120 GCA_965363375.1 uncultured bacterium | reverse complement strand
GAACCTGGATCTGGAGCTTCGGAGACTCTTATACTATCCATTGTACTACGAGGCCGTTAATGTGTAAAAACGTCTCTTTTTCCTTTTAGCGCACCATCAGCCCGGGTGCATTGGTGGCAAAGATTTTTACCGCAATGGCCAGCAAAACTACACCAAAAAATTTACGTACCGCCAAAAGTCCCGCAGGGCCCAACAGGCGCTCAATAAAGCGTAATGATTTTAAAACGATGAATACAATTACCAGGTTGATAAGAATGGCAATGAGCACCACTGTCTGATCGAAGTTGGCCTTGAGAGAGATGATAGTGGTGAGTGTACCCGAGCCGGCAATCAGCGGAAAAGCAATAGGCACCACGGTAGCAGCACGCACGTCTTTTTCACTTTTAAAAAACTCCACACCCAACACCATCTCCAGGCCAATGATAAATATCACAATAGAGCCGCCCACGGCAAAGGAGCTAACATCCAGCCCCAGCAGGTTTAAAAAAGGTTCGCCAATAAAAAGAAAAAGTATCATGAGGGCGCCCGAAATAAGGGTGGCGCGCACCTCGCGGATGCCGCCCATTTTATTTTTTAAAGAAATAAGCACCGGCACCGAGCCGATAATATCGATAACGGCAAAAAGCGTAAAGGTTACGGTGAGTAGTTGCTTAATGTCGAGCGTCATTACTGTATGTTGTTTCGGCAAATGTAGGCCGCTCATTAATAATAACTGGGGCGGTGCTGTTCTTTTTCGGAAGGCGGATTGTGCAGCACACGGTGGCGCCATGCACCGGCCTGCGCTTCTACTTTTATAACGCAGCCATAGCGTATGGAAAAGGTGTTGAAAGAATCGTGCAGCGCAATATTGTTGATGTAGCTAAGCAGGCTGCGGATAACGCCGCCGTGCGATATAATAGCAATGTTTTGAAGCCTGGGCAGACTTTCAAAAAAATGACACACGCGATGGTACAGCTGCACGTAGCTTTCGCCGCCGGGCATACAGCGGTTCAGGTGGTCGCTCATCCAGTGGTCCAGTTTTTCTTTTTCTATATTATCCCACAATTGCATTTCCCATTCGCCGCAGTGTATTTCTTTCAGCCGGTCGTCCAGCCGTATAGGCAGGCGCGGAAACAGGTGGGTGGCCAGCTTGCGGCAGCGGCGCAGCGGGCTGCTGTATACTTTGTCAATATGCGGCGGCAGGTGCTTTTCAATACATTCGGCTTCGGCAAAAAAAGAGTCGGTAGTGCCAATGTCCGCCTGCCCATAGCAGGTGCCTTTTACAATATCGGGCGTGGTATGTCGTATCAGGTAAATTTCCATTTCCTTGCATTTGTGGTACAATAACAACTGTTACACTAGCCGGCTGCAAAAATGAAGCTAAAAATAAAATGGGCAGTTAAAAGGAAAAAGAGACGTTTGGGTGATGGCATCGGCAAGCTTGTTTTATTAAACAATTGTGACAGGTTTTGATGATGGGAGTACTTTTTTATTCAACAAAGGGCGCAAAACGTCTCTTTTTCCTTTTACTTGTTTAAAATAAAAAACCGGCACTAGGCCGGTTTTAAAAAAATATTACAGGTTGAAACTAATGCCTCCCTTTATTAGAAAAGGTGCGGACCGGTAGCCCCACGAATCGAAAAAGGTTTGACCGGTGATATTCTGTGCATCGGCAAAAATTTTCAACCGCGGGTTAAAGCTGTATTCGGCATAGGCATTCAGCAGGTAGTAAGCATCCAGCTTCACATCGGCACTGGCATATTGGGCATCAAAGCGCTTGCTCACAAATTTACCCGAAAGAGAAACGAAAAGGGCTTGTAGCGGCTGCACGCCCAGGCTTACATTCAGGCTGTGGGCAGGGCGGCGCAGCAGGTAACTGTATGTAACCGTGTCCTTATTGGTAATACGGTTCTGCACTGTTTCTTCTCCGTTAAGATAGGTATAGTTGGCGCTGATGCTTAGGGGTTTCACCGGACGAAGGGTAAGTTCCATTTCCACACCATTTACCTTTTGCTGTATGTAGTTGTAAAAGTTGAAGGTGATGTTGTTGTAATCAATTCCGTTATCAATATCGCGGTGAAAATAAACAGCACGAGCCGCCATTTTTTCAGTCCGGTATTCAGCGCCGCCTTCGTAGGTAA
>CBDTUH010000435.1:0-2157 GCA_965363375.1 uncultured bacterium | reverse complement strand
CGCCGTGGCGCTGAGTGCAATACCCAGTGCAATATGTGCCAGTAAACTGTAATCCATCGTTACAAAAAGATACAAAGTTTTGTTGGTTGGTAAATTAAGTTAATTGGGTAAAACGTCTCTTTTTCCTTTTGAAAGAATTTCATAGTTCATGGAGAAGCAGCCAATGCAATTCAAAACGTCTCGTTTTCCTTTTAAAAATTTAGTACATAGAAAAAGAGCGTCTGCTTTCCATTTTGAATATCAGGTAAAGCCACAAAGGAAAGCGCAAGTGAAAAAAACCTATTTACCTCTTTTTCCTCTTTTTTCTCTTAGCTCAAAACGTCTCCTTTTCCTTTTGCTTTCCGCTTTTTTCCTTTTACATTTTGCCTTTTTCATTAGGTTTGTCCTTTTCCCCAAAACGCTGTTGGCTATTGCAGGTTTCCATTATCATAGTAAATTATAACGTACGGTTTTTTTTAGAGCAGTGCCTGCACTCTGTAGCCGCTGCCAGCAGTCGTGTGTCCGTGCAGGTAATAGTGGTGGATAATGCCTCTACCGATGGCAGCGCAACGTATCTGCAGCCGCTTTTTCCGAAGGTGCATTTTATTCAAAGCAACAGTAACCTGGGTTTTGCCAAAGCCTGCAACAGGGGCCTGCAAGAAGCTACCGGCCAATACATTTTATTTCTGAACCCCGATACGCTGCTGGCCGAAGACACGCTGGAAAAATGCATCCTATTTTTTGAAAAAAATACAGACGCAGGCGCTGTTGGCGTGCGTATGATAGACGGTACGGGAAAATTTTTAAAAGAAAGCAAGCGTGCTTTTCCGTCGCCGGTTACATCATTGTTCAAACTGTTTGGGTTGTCAAGGTTATTTCCACACTCCAAAACCTTTAGCCGTTACCACCTGGGCCATTTAAGTGCGCACCAAAATCACGAGGTAGATGTGCTGGCCGGTGCTTTTATGATGATACGCAAAGACGTGCTGGACCGCATTGGCGGTTTTGATGAAGTGTTTTTTATGTATGGCGAAGATGTGGACCTGAGTTACCGCATACAAAAAGAAGGCTATAAAAACTACTACCTGGCCGAAACCGAAATCATTCACTTTAAAGGCGAAAGCACCAAGCGCGGCAGCCTCAATTATGTACGCCTGTTTTACAGTGCCATGAGCACGTTTGTGCAAAAGCACTATGGCGGCAGCAAGGCTTTTGTGTTTAATGCTGCCATTCATTTTGCCATATGGGTGCGTGCCGCCATTGCAGCTGTGGCCAAGCTGGTAAAATGGGTAGGGTTGCCGGTGCTGGATGCGCTGCTCATTCTTTTTTCTTTTTGGGCGGTGAAGGAGGCCTGGCTGCTGCTGGTAAAGCCGCAAATGAAATACCCTGAAGAACTGCTGCTGATAGCGTTGCCTTCTTTTACACTGGTGTATTTAATAGTGGCTTACTACGCCGGCCTGTACGACCGGCAGTACCGCAGCCGCCACCTGCCGCGCGCCGCGCTTATTGCTACCGTTACGCTTTTGGCGCTGTACGCGCTGCTGCCGGAGCATTATCGTTTTTCGCGCGGTATACTGGTATTTGGCGCCGTGCTGGCCTTTTTGCTTATTCGCTGGCTGCGCAGCCTGTTGGTAAATGCGGGTGTGATAAAATTGACCATCGAAAAAAGCGGCCAGCCCGACCTGCTGGTGGCCGGCACCATCAATGATTTTAAAAACATTCAGCAACTGCTGCAACCCCACGGCCTGCACCAAAAAATAATCGGGCGGCTGGCTGTGGATGAGGACAGACAAAATGCTATTGCTACCGTAGATGAAACCGTAAAGATGGTAAGCGCACTCAACGCCAAAGAACTGGCCTTATGTGCCGGCTCCCGGTTTACCTACAAAACCATTATTGGCCTGATACAGCAGCTGCCGCACACACTGCGCCTGCGCTTTCATGCAGCGGGCAGCCGCAGCATGGTAGGCAGCGATAGCAGCAGCAGCAGCGGCGCGGTGTTTTCGCCGGAAGCTCTTTTTAATTTATCAAAACCCACTTACCGGCGCGCCAAAAGAGTGGCAGATGTGGCAGTAGCTTTATTGTGTCTCATTAGTTTTCCGCTGCACCTGATTTTTAACCGCAAGGGTATCGGCCTTTTACAAAATGCGGCACATGTACTTATCGGCCGCAAAACCT
>CBDTUH010000434.1:0-2201 GCA_965363375.1 uncultured bacterium | reverse complement strand
AAGGAGCTGGCAGCACATCTGCCAATCCCTTTCGTCGTACAAAGTAATGGCATTAGTAGCAGTTGTAGTACTGATGCTGGCCAACTGGGGCGTAGAGGCGCTCAAATGGAAGCTTTCCGTGTCGGCTATTCACCCCGTGAGTTACTGGCAAAGCTACAAGGCCATTTTATCGGGCGTATCGTTTTCGGTAACGCTGCCCAACCGCATTGGCGAGTATGCCGGGCGCCTAATGTTTTTGCCCGAAGGCAAGCGTTTAAAAGCCATTTCCAATACCATTGCCGGCAGCATCAGTCAGCTGCTGATAACATTAATATCGGGCCTTATTGGTTTAGAAGTTTTAAAACCAGATCTCTTAAGAACAGATTGGTTCCAGACACACTGGTACCCTATAATCTTTTACTCCATACTGACTATAACCGTTGTTTTAACATTACTTTATTTTGGCATGGTGCACATCAGCCGATGGATTGAGCACAAAGCGCAGAATAGCCGCTATCTCTATCTTATCCAATCTTTGAAAACATTTAACGTGCAACTTTTGCTTCTTCTTTTACTTCTTTCTTTATTGCGGTACGTCATTTTTGTAGCGCAGTATTTTTTACTTTTCTCGCTTTTCGAGGTCCATGCATCGGCCGGGGTGGTTTGGAGTGTCATGAGTGTTGTATTCTTAACACTGGCTGTGGTGCCCACCATTGCCCTGGTAGAAATTGGGCTGCGGGGAAAAATCAGTTTAGAGTTGATGGCGCTTTTTTCAACCAACGGGCTGGGCGTGCTGCTCACATCGGTTTCTGCCTGGGCCATCAACCTGATAATACCGGCGTTGGCAGGCAGTGTATTAATTTTGAGTATAAAAGTTTTTAAGCGTAAGAATGAAAATATTGAGGTTTAGCTTTCTTTTTTTAGCCGTGGTGCTTACCGTGGGCATGAAGCCACTGCCCCAGGACAGTGCGCCGGCTGCTGATTTTTGCAACGTGCGCAACACCTCGTTTGTAGTAGGCGAGCAAATTGACTTTACCGTGTTTTACAACGTGGCGGGCCTTTTTGTAAATGCCGGCAATGCCACCTTTACCTCGCAGCTGGAGCGGTTCAACGGTCGGCCTGTTTTTCACATCACCGGTGTGGGCAAAACGCACCCTTCTTACGACTGGATATTTAAAGTGCGCGACCAGTACGAAACGTTTATTGACACGGCCACTATGCAGCCGCTGAAGTTTATCCGCAATGTGCAGGAAGGCGGTTATAAAAAATACGAGAACATTACATTTAACCGCACGGCAAATACCGCCATCACTACCAAAGGCGTGTACAAGGTGCCACCCTGCGTGCAGGATGTTATCAGCGCTATTTACTACGCGCGCAATATAGACTTTAACAGGTACAAGCCCGGCGATCGCATTCCTTTTACCATGTTTTTAGATGACGAAGTGTACAACATGTACATCCGCTACCTGGGCAAGGAAACCATTAAAACAAAATACGGCAAGTTCAGCACTATTAAGTTCAAGCCGCTGCTGCTGAAGGGAAGTATCTTTGAAGGCGGTGAAAAAATGACTGTGTGGGTAAGCAATGATGCCAACAAAATTCCGGTGCGCATAGAAAGCCCCATTACAGTAGGGAGCGTAAAGGTGGACATGATGGGTTATAAAAACCTGCGCTACCCGCTTACTTCGCTGCGCAGCCTGCGGGGCAACTAAAGGTCTTCCAGCGTTAAATACTGGTCGGGGCGCACGCCTCTGTCTGTTTGCTTAAGAGTGCAGCATACATGCTGCGCATCGTGCTCAAAATAGAGGATATAATCGTTCTGAACGGCTTCTTCCAAAAACGTCTTTTTTTCTTTTAGCGTGGTCAGCGGAAACATATCGTAGGCCATTACATACGGCAGCGGAATATGGCCTGCAGAAGGCAGCAGGTCAGCCATGTACACAATGGTTTTGCCTTTGTATTGTATCTGCGGCAGCATCATGCTTTCGGTGTGGCCGCTCACAAAACGGATAGACATATTATCGGTAAAAGTTGCCATCGGCAATTGCTCGTGCGGGCCGGTTGGCAGATCTACAAACTTCAGCTGACGGCTTTCGCGGATGGGCAAAATATTTTCTTTAAGAAAAGAAGCTTTCTCGCGGTCGTTGGGTTCGGTGGCCCATTGCCAGTGCTGTGCATTGCTCCAGTAAGTTGCGTTTTTAAATGCAGGAACCAATTGA
>CBDTUH010000433.1:0-2259 GCA_965363375.1 uncultured bacterium | reverse complement strand
CCCGCCGCAGCAGGTGCGCGATGTGTATGGCGAGCTGGCAAGGCAGATAGATGCCGAACTGGCAAAGCTGAAAGCCATTCAGCAAACGGATATTCCGGCCTTTAATGAGCTGATACGCCAAAAAGCCCTACCGGTGATAGGGGTGCGCTAAAAACAAAACGTCTCTTTTTCCTTTTAAAAAAGGCAGAAAAAATATTTTTCTGCCTTTTTTATATTAATGAAAATTATAAACAGCCCGTTAACCGTGGTTTCCTATATTTGTTATCAACACCCCTTAACTATGAAGTGCCTGATTGTAGATGATAATAAGATGGCCCGTATGGCTATGAAGCAGTTGGTAAGCCAGGTAAAAGCTCTGGAGCTGGTAGCCGAGTGCGCCGATGCCATGGAGGCCTATAACCACCTGAGCACCAAAAATATTGACCTGCTGCTGCTGGATATTGAAATGGACGGCATGACCGGCCTGGAGCTAACCAAAAAGCTGGGAAATAAGAGCCCGCTGATTATTTTTACTACCGCCAAAAAAGACTATGCCGTAGAAGCCTTTGAGCTGAACGTGGCCGACTACCTGGTAAAGCCGGTGCTGCCCGCGCGTTTTTTGCAGGCCATTGAAAAAGCCAAAGAACTGGCCGCCAAAAGCGGCAAAGAAGAAAAGCCTTCCGAACAGGACTTTGTGTTTGTAAAAGACAACGGCGTTCTTAAAAAAATAAATGTTGACGACATTTTGTACCTGGAGGCGATGGGCGATTATGTAAAAGTGTACACCGGCCAGCGTTTTCATGTATTGCACTCCACGCTTAAATCCATTGAAGAAAAGCTGCCGCCCAGCAAATTTGTGCGCGTGCACCGCAGCTATATTGTTTCGCTTTCCAAAATCGACTTTATACAGGATGGCGCCATCTCTATTGGCAAGGCATCGGTGCCCATTGCCGACACTTACCGCACCGTGCTCAACAAACGACTGAATTTACTATAGGCTCCCGACGTAGCTTTTTCCTGCTTCAACGATGGCATCTTCGCTTTTGCCTAAAACGTCTGTTTTTCCTTTTAAAAGGATGTTAGTTTTAGGCCTGTTAAGTTGTCCAATATCAGTTTTTCATTCACCGGCCCTTACTGCTTGTGTTGGTTTTTATCGCCTAAGGTCGCAACCATTATACTAACGATTAAAAAAACCGGCTTAGAAGGCTGGCCTATGGGCCGCCGTAAAGGTTCCGTGGAATGGCTGCTTTGGCAGCCTTTCTTTTTAAAACTATGCCAAAACAAATCGTCATAGGGTTCCTTTTTTCAACGCTGCTGCTGGTGGTGTTCGAGTACCTTTTCCTCAGCGAAATGTACGCCGGCAAACGGCCGCTGATACTGGTGGTAGGCATCGGCGGCATCCTGCTGTCAGCCTTGTTCTTCATCATCTTTTTTATAAAATTCCGCCGCGCCTCCGACGATAACTGAATTACAGGCCTCTTTTTTGTATTTTCGGTTGGTTGATGAGGAGGTCCCAACTGAAATATCTGACGCTTTGGTTGTTTATTACCGGTGTGGTGGTTATTGTGCTGCTGCAGTTCCTCTCGGGCGTTAGCATCAACCGGCTGATTCAGGGAAACAAGCGGCTGCTGAACGAGGTGAGCATACAAAACGACCTGCGCAAGCTGGAAAGCGATGTGCTGACCGTGGAAAGCGACATCCGCGGCGCCATTATGAACAACGATACCTCCTACCTGCCCATAGTATCTGAAAAGATTGACAACATTAAAAGCGAGCTTTACTTTCTGGACAAAGTGCTGGATGAGGGCAACACCTCCGACGAAGTGCAGCTGCTGGAAGCGCTGGTGCACCAGAAGATCAACTTTTCGTACCAGATTATAAATGCTTACCAATCGGGTGGTAAAGATGCGGGCGAGGCCATCATTAGAAGCGGCCGCGGCAAAAGCATTCGCGACAGCATTGTAATGGTAACGGCGCAACTCGACAGCCTGCGGCAATCGAACCTTCGGCAGATTATCGGCTCCATCGAGCGCAACGGCACCAATGCCCGCACCTGGGGCATTATATTGGCCGGCATTGCCGGTATCACCATCCTGCTTACTTTTTTGCATGTATTAAAAATAGGACGCGAGCAGCGCCGCATGATTGCCGAACTCAACCGCTCGGAAAGGAAAATAAAAGAATCGGCTACCATCAAAGAGCAGTTCCTCGCTAACATGAGCCACGAGATACGCACACCCATGAACGCTATTCTGGGTTTTACCAACCTGCTGAAAAAAA
>CBDTUH010000432.1:0-2262 GCA_965363375.1 uncultured bacterium | reverse complement strand
TCTTATGCTCCATGGCTTTCTCTACGTTGAGGATTTTACCCCGGAGCGGAAGGATGGCCTGGAAGGACCTGTCGCGGCCCTGCTTTGCTGTTCCACCTGCCGAGTCTCCCTCCACAAGGTAGAGCTCGCATTTTTCAGGATCTCTTTCAGAGCAGTCTGCCAGTTTACCGGGCAAGCCACCACCGGAAAGTACAGATTTGCGCTGCACCATCTCGCGGGCCTTTTTTGCTGCTGCGCGTGCTTGTGCTGCAAGAATCACCTTTTGAATGATGTTTTTTGCATCCTTGGGGTTTTCTTCCAGATAAGCCTCAATTACACGGGATACCGTAGTGTCCACGATCCCCATGACTTCGTTATTTCCGAGCTTGGTTTTTGTTTGACCTTCAAACTGGGGCTCCGGAACTTTTACTGAGATAACGGCGCTCAATCCCTCACGGAAATCATCTCCTTCGATGGTTACCTTGGCTTTTTCAAACAAGCCTTGCTTATCGCCATAGCTTTTAAACGTGCGCGTTAAGGCGCGGCGGAAACCCGCTACGTGCGTACCACCCTCGATGGTGTTGATGTTGTTTACGTAAGAATAAATATGCTCGTTGTAGCTGCTGTTGTAGGTCATGGCCACTTCTACGGCTACGTTGTTCTTTTCATCGCGACCTTCCACGTACAGCGGTGTGGGAATCAGTTGATCGCGGCCGGCATTTTTATCCAGCATTTCCACAAATTCCACAATACCGCCTTCGCTGTAAAAGGTTTTGCTGTAGGTAAGCCCGCCTTCTTCATCTTTCTCGCGCAGGTCGTTCAGTGTAATGCTGAGGCCTTTGTTCAAAAACGAAAGTTCGCGCAGGCGGCCTTCCAGTATGTCTTTGTTGTACTCGGTGGTGATGAAAATAGTATTGTCGGGCCAGAAATGCACGGTAGTACCGCGGCGGTCGCTTTCACCGATCTGGCGCACCGGGTATTGAGGCACACCAATGCGGTATTCCTGCTCAAATATTTTGCCTTCACGGAAAACGTGTACGTGCAGGCGCTTGCTGAGTGCGTTAACGCAACTCACACCCACACCGTGCAGCCCACCCGATACTTTATAGGAATCTTTATCGAATTTACCACCAGCGTGCAGCACGGTCATTACCACTTCCAGCGCCGAGCGGCCTTCTTTGGCATGTATACCTGTAGGGATACCGCGGCCATCATCCTCTACGGAAATGGAGTTGTCTTCGTGTATGGTAACAATAATGTTTTTACAGTGGCCGGCCAGGGCTTCGTCTATAGAGTTGTCAACCACCTCGTACACCAGGTGGTGCAGGCCTTTTACGCCAATATCGCCAATATACATGGCGGGGCGCTTGCGCACAGCTTCCAGGCCTTCCAAAACCTGAATGCTGTCGGCACCGTAGGCCGGTGTTGCCGGTGCGGGGGTAGGGGCTAAACTGTCTAAAATATCGCTCATTGTGGGGGAAAAATTTAGGTCAAAATCTGGGTATGGCCCATTCTTGCAAATGTACCGAAAAAAAAGAGCTTAGCCAAGGCTGAAACCGTTAAAATAAGGCATTTGGGCAGGCAGTGATAAAAGGTGGAAAAATGCCTTGTTTAAAAGGGTTTGGAAAGGTTTTCTATGGTGTATGTAGGCCTTTTTTTGATGGTGCGGAAAAGTACCGGGAATAAAGCATGAAAAATGTAAAATGTAAAAGGAAAAAGAGACGTTTTAATTTTTGATGTACGATTTGGAATTTACGATTTTGAGCATCAAAAGGAAAAACAGACGTTTTAGTTTTGACATGAACTTTTTAAAAGGGAAACGAGACTTTTTTGCAAACCAGCCAACGCCATTGTCACCTCAATTCACTGCAGTTTATAAATTTTCCCCGGCAAGGATGTAATAATGTTCTGCAGTTCTAACGATAAAATAGCGGCGGCCACGGCGCTGCTGCTGAGGTCGCTGCGTATGTTCAGTTCGTCTATTTGTACGGCTTCTTTTTGCTGCAGCAGTTGCACAATGGTTTTTTCGTCAGCGGTCAGTTCTATAAACAGTTCTTTTTGCTTTTTGGTTTTTTTGGCTACTTCTTTCCAACCCATCACAGTTAGCAAGTCATCGGCTGTTTGCAGCAATATTGCTTTGTTATGCTGAATCAGAAAATTGCAGCCGGCACTTTTTACATCATTGGCGCGGCCAGGCACGGCAAACACATCGCGATTATAACCATCCGCTAATTTAGCCGTAATGAGCGAGCCGCCTTTTGCATGCGTTTCCACCACCACGGT
>CBDTUH010000431.1:0-2264 GCA_965363375.1 uncultured bacterium | reverse complement strand
AGTTTAAAAGCTATGAAGACGGCAAGGTGAACCTGATGATGCAGGGAAGCTGCAGTGGCTGCCCATCGAGCATGATTACGCTGAAAGCCGGTATAGAAGGCATGATGAAGCGCATGATACCCGAAGTAAAAGAAGTAGTAGCGGAAGCAGAGTAAAAACGTCTCTTTTTCCTTTTAAAATAGTGAGCGCCCTTTGGGCGCTTTTTTTTATTGCTGTTTTAGAGATGGGAGATAATTGCAATTTGTCTTTTTGCAAAACGTCTCTTTTTCCTTTTAATCACTATTAACGTTTCACCATTCACTTCCTTTATCTTCACGCCATGTTTTTATTGCAGTTGTGGGATCAATTTATAACCGGTCTGCAGCAAACCACTTTACTGGAAGCCATTGCCGTTGTCAGCGGCATTGCATCGGTCTGGTTTTCGCGAAAGGAAAACATACTGGTGTACCCTGTTGGCCTGGTTAATACCATCATTTACGTATACCTTAGTTTTAAATACCACCTCATTGGCGAAGCCACCGTTAATTTTTACTACACCGTTATGAGCATCTGGGGCTGGTGGCTGTGGGCACAAAAAGATAAACAACAGCACACCTTATTGCACATTACTTTTTCTACCACAAAACAATGGCGGCAGCAGACCCTTTTTTTTGTGCTGCTGTACGGTTTTATTTTCCTGGCGCTTACTTACCTGCAAAAATACTTTTACGAAGGCGCTATTCCCTGGGCGGATGGCTTTGCATCGGCAACAGCATTTACCGGCATGTGGCTGATGGCCAAAAAGAAAGTGGAAAGCTGGTACTGGTGGATAGCTACCAACATTGCCTCCATACCTTTGTACTTTATAAAAGGGCTGGTATTCACCTCGTTTTATTACGCGGTGCTGCTGGCTATGGCTGTGGCGGGTTTAGCAGCATGGAAAAAGAAAGCAGTCATTAAAGCTTGAAAAAAAGAATGAAACAGATTGTAATAATTGGGCCTGAAAGCACCGGCAAAAGCACGCTGGCCGCGCAACTGGCTGCTTATTACAAAACAGTGTGGTGCCCCGAGTTTGCCCGCGAGTACCTGGGTGAGTATGGCGCCGATTACACCTACGACGACCTGCTGAACATTGCCACCGGGCAGCTAACGCTGGAGGAAAATATGAAGATGCAAGCTACCAACGATTACTATTTTATTGATACCGATATGTACGTGATGAAGGTGTGGTGCGAGGTGGCTTTCAACAACTGCCATACGTGGATACTAAAGCAAATTGCCGCCCGCAAATATGACCTTCACCTGCTGTGTGATACCGACCTGCCCTGGGTGCCCGATGGCCTGCGCGAGTACCCCGACCTGCAGGTGCGACAACGCCTGTTTAAAATGTATAAAGACCTATTAATAAATGATGGCGGCAAGTGGGCTGTGATTTCGGGCACGCCCGATGAGCGGCTGCAAACTGCTATTTCCATAATTGACACCCTGCACAAAAAATAAGATTTTAAAAGGAAAATGAGACGTTTTATAAGTGCCAATGCCCGCCCGCTTTTTTATTTATTATGGTTCATCTTAGGTTTTTTACAAGCCTCGTTTACCGAACTGCAGGACGACGAAGCTTACTATTGGGTGTACGCGCAATACTTGGACTGGGGCTACTTTGACCATCCGCCGATGATTGCTGTTTTAATTAAGTGGGGCAGCTCCATTTTTGGTGGCGAGCTGGGCGTTCGCTTTTTTCCGCTGTTGCTGGGTACGCTTACAATTTACATTACCGAAAAGCTGGTGGGGCCTAAAAATTTGTTGCTGTTTTATGCGGTGGTGCTGTCTGCTGCGGTGCTGCAGGTTATTGGCTACTGGGCCGTTCCCGATATTCCGCTCCTGTTTTTTACGGCGCTATTTTTCTGGTGTTATAAAAGGTGGATACACAATTTTTCTTTACCTAATACATTTTTGTTTGCCCTTGCCTGTGCGCTGTTGATGTACACCAAGTACCATGGGGCACTCATCATCATCTTCACCATTTTATCTAACATCAAATTGTTAGCGCGCTGGCAACTGTGGGCGGCTGGCGTTGTTGCTTTACTATTGTTTGCACCGCACCTTTACTGGCAGTACGAGCATAACTGGATGTCGTTTCGCTACCACCTGTTTGAAAGCAATGTAAACCCCTACAAGTTTTCGTACACTACCGAATACGTGGCCGGGCAGTTGCTGATTGCAGGCCCGCTGGCGGGCATTATTTTCTGGGCGGCTGCCTTTACCTATGTGCCAAAAGACCTGTT
>CBDTUH010000430.1:0-2353 GCA_965363375.1 uncultured bacterium | reverse complement strand
TGCGGCGTAGGCAGTATGTCCACCTCCATATCCAGCGGGCGCACATCTTCTAGGCCACGGCCATCCAGCCTTACCTTATCGTTCAATATCATTTCGCGCACCACGTAGTACTGCAGGTCGGCCAGGTATTTTTTCACCAGCTTTTTGGTATCATCAGCCAGTTCTTCGCCTTCGGGCAGGTTAGCCTCTTTGGTGAGGGTTTCTACCAGGTCGTCGTGTATTTTTTTGTAGGTAGACTTGCGCTCTGCTTTTGGCAAATTAGCTCTTGACAGTTCAGCCATACGCTGGCGGGCAAAATCATCCACGCGCTGGCGCAGCACTTCGTTCACCACTGGTTTGGTATACTCTCTTTTGGCAGTAGCACCTACCATATCGCGCAGCTCTTGCTGAGCACGAATCTGCAGTTTGATGGCTTCGTGGCCAATTTCAATAGCTCTTACCACATCTTCCTCGCTGCACTCTTTGGCTTCACCCTCCACCATCATAATGTTCTTTTCGGTGGCGGCAATAATAAAGTCCATATCCGACTCCGCCATTTCTGTACGCGTTGGATTGATCTTGAACTGACCATTAATGCGGCTTACACGCACTTCGGAAATAATTTCCTGGATGGGAATATCGGAAACAGCCAATGCGGCCGAAGCGGCTAAGCAAGCCATCGCATCGGGCATAATTTCGGCATCGGAAGAAATTAGGGTAATAATCACCTGCACCTCGCAGAAATAATCTTCGGGGAACAGCGGACGTAAGGCACGGTCAACCAGGCGGGAAATCAGGATTTCGTAATCGCTCAGACGGCCTTCGCGCTTGAAGAAAGAACCGGGAATGCGGCCGGCAGAAGCAAATTTTTCCATGTAGTCTACACTCAGCGGAAAAAAGTCCTGTCCGGGTTTGGGCTCATCGGTAGCTACAACGGTAGCCAGCAGAATATTGTTGCCCATTTTAACGGTAACGGCGCCGTCGGCCTGGCGGGCCAGGCGGCCGGTTTCCAGCGTTATTTCGCGGCCGTCGCCTATATCAAATGTTTTACTGAATTTTTGAAATAACATAATTTAATGGTTTTGGTGAGGCAGTAAAAAAGAAGGTCGGTAAAAAATCAGGCATTGTATTAAAACACTAATTCCCAACCTCGACTATCAGGGTTGGGAAATAGCTATAATACATATGGAAAATGAATTATTTTCTCAGACCTAATTTTTCAATCAATGCTCTGTAACCGCTCAGGTTATGCTTTTGCAAGTAATTCAGTAAACGACGGCGCTTACCTACCAGCTGCATCAGGCCGCGGTGGGTAGAGAAATCTTTTTTGTTTTGCTGTAAGTGAGCAGAAATTTGGGCAATACGCTCTGTCAACAATGCAATCTGACCTTCAATGGAACCGGTGTTGGTTGCTGCACCACCAAAATTTTCAAAAATGTTTGCCTTTTTTTCTTTTGTTAATGACATCTGTAATTTTTTTTAAGTGGCACCCGAATTAGGCACCGAAACTTTTTTATCTATTTTGGCGGCAAAGGTAAGGAAATTGGTGAAATTAAAAAACTATACGTATTCCTAAATATTAGGCCCCTTTTTACAAAACGTCTTTATTTCCTTTCAATGTCATCCCAAAAGGCATCGTAATCTATTTTAGGCTTTACCTCAAAAGTTTGATTAAAGCACAGATAATCGGTTAAAGCATAATCTATTCCGCCTTTAGGGTTGTACTCCGATAGCATAAAGGTGACATAATAGGTACCGATTGGCGGTTTTCTTTCCCAATCAAAATCATATTTCAGATTGTTATACGCCCACCCGCCTTGCAGGGTGCCCAGTTTTTTGGAAAAAAGCCGGTACCCATTAAACTTTAGCGCTCCATTATACCTGGTTTCTGTCAACCAAACCTCCAACAGTAATGTGCCGCTGGTGCCGCTCGATCTTTTACTGGTAATTTTGGGAAGTATGATAGTGCCTTTTCTAAACTCATTATCGAAGTTGTAGGTAAAATTGCCGACAAAGCCAATGTAAGTGCGTGACATCTGGCTACTGGCTGCCAGCCCTACAAAAAGGGCGAGTACGAATAAGAAGTTAGTTTTCATGGCGGCAAACCTATTAATTTTAAGGTTTAACTGCAATACCCCAAAAAGGTAATCCTCAATTTTTCAAAACGTCTCTTTTTCCTTTTGCGAATGGTGAATGGTCAATTGTGTATGAAGTCTGAGATTAGCAAAATGTCACATTCTCCTTTTATATGTTTCACAAAAAGAAAATGAATGAAATACATAAACGTCTGTTTTTCCTTTTAAGCTATTCATCAGCTTGTCAACCCAATTACCAACCTACTATACTCCAAACGTCTCTTTTTCCTTTTACCTTT
>CBDTUH010000429.1:0-2379 GCA_965363375.1 uncultured bacterium | reverse complement strand
ACCACGTAGCGCTTGGGGGCTTCCTGGCTCAGCTCTGGCAGCTGAAATTCAGGCTTCATGCCTATTTCAAAGGTAAAGTTGTAGTTGTCGGGTTTGCCGGCATCCAGCTGGCCCAGGTTCATATCTACCGGCAGGGGCTGTGCAAAAATGTCCAGCTTTTCAGTTTGCAGGTAATTGTACACCTCGCGGTCAACGGTTTTCAGCACCTCGTCTACAAACAAGGAGTTGCCGTACATTTTGCGGATAAGGCCGGCGGGCACCATGCCTTTGCGGAAGCCGGGGATGTTGGCTTTTTTGCTGTAATCTTTCAGCGATTTTTCGAAAGAGGGCAGGTAATCTTCTTTATTGATGGTAACGCTCAGGTGCTTGTGCAGCGGCGCTATTTCCTGTTGTGTAACTGTTGCCATGTGATTAGTTGATAAGTTAAAAAGTTGACAGGTTGAAAAGTAGAGGCAATTAATTTTTTAGAAAGAACTAATCAACAACTCAACTTTTCAACTTATCAACTTCAAAAATGTGCGGATGATAGGAGTCGAACCTACACGCCTCGCGGCGCCAGATCCTAAGTCTGGTGCGTCTGCCAATTTCGCCACATCCGCTTAATGGGCTGCAAAAGTAAGGGTTTGTTCTCAATCCAAAAAAATAAACGGAAGCCCTTTTTGCGCCCTTTGGAAAACGAATCGTTAAAACCCAAAACGTCTCTTTTTCCTTTTAAGCCCTTATAGGCAGGCAATCCATTCAAAAGCTTTTTATTTAACAACGTCTGATTTTCTTTTTAAGCGCATAAGCGGTTGGTTCACAACAGGCATTATTTTTACGCCTATGTTTTTGAACATTCGTAATAACGGTAAAAGGAAAATGAGACGTTTTGAAATGGAGGTTGTGAAATCCTTCAAAAATCCTTAAAACCCTGATTCAAAAGCAGTAAATTCGTTATCAGTATGGAAACCGTAGCGTTGACACCGAAGTATAACCTGAATGAAGAACAGGAAAAGAAATTAATA
The DNA here is from genome assembly GCA_965363375.1 of uncultured bacterium. Classification (GTDB taxonomy): domain Bacteria; phylum Bacteroidota; class Bacteroidia; order Chitinophagales; family Chitinophagaceae; genus Flavisolibacter. Next base: position 1,375 of record CBDTUH010000429.1, on the reverse strand, counting down.
ATACGAGAATACCGCGCCCTATTACGCTGCCTTAAAACCCGCATCAAGCCCGGCGATCGTAAAACCATCCGCCACGCCTTTGAAATGGCGGTGGAAGCCCATAAAAGCATGCGCCGCAAAAGCGGCGAGCCTTACATTTTGCACCCCATAGCCGTAGCCCGCATTTGCGTGGAAGAAATTGGCCTGGGTGTGCGCTCCACCATCTGCGCGCTGCTGCACGATACCGTGGAAGATACTGATATTACCCTTGATGATATTCAGCGCGAGTTTGGTACCGAAATAGCCCGCATTGTAGATGGCCTCACCAAGATATCGAACGTGGTGGATGTGAACGCCTCGCAGCAGGCCGAAAACTTCCGCAAGATTCTGCTGACACTGACCGACGACCCGCGCGTAATTATTATTAAGCTGGCCGACCGACTGCATAACATGCGCACCATGGACAGCATGCGTCACGAAAAGCAGCTGAAAATATCTTCCGAAACAGTGTACGTATACGCGCCGCTGGCACACCGTATGGGCCTGTACAATATTAAGACAGAAATGGAAGACCTGTCGATGAAGTACCTGGAGCCGGACACTTATAAGGAAATTGCCCGCAAGCTGGCCGAAACCCGCCGCGAACGCACCAAGTACATCAACGAATTTGTGCGCCCGCTAAAGGAAAAGCTGGAACGGGGTGGTTTTGAATTTGACATTCATGGCAGGCCTAAAAGCATCCACTCCATCTGGAACAAAATGAAAAAAAAGGGGGTGAGCTTTGAAGAAGTGTACGACCTGTTTGCCATCCGCGTTATTCTCAACTCGCCGCCCGAAAGGGAAAAAGAAGAGTGCTGGAAAGTGTATTCCATCATTACCGACGAATACACACCCTCGCCCGAGCGCCTGCGCGACTGGCTGAGCAACCCCAAAAGCAATGGCTACGAAGCGCTGCACACCACGGTGATGGGCCCGCTGGGCAAATGGGTGGAAGTGCAGATACGTACCAAGCGCATGAACGAAATTGCCGAAAAAGGCGTAGCCGCCCACTGGAAGTACAAAGAAGGCGGTGGCGATGAAAGCCGCTTTGAAAAATGGCTGAACCAGGTGCGAGAAATGCTGACTACGCAGGATACGGATTCGATAGATTTTCTTCAGGACTTTAAGCGCTCTTTTCTGGCCGAAGAAATATATGTGTACACGCCCAAGGGCGATGTAAAAATGCTGCCCATTGATGCCACCGCGCTCGATTTTGCCTTTGCCGTGCACAGCGAGGTGGGCTCTAAATGTATTGGTGCCAAAGTGAACCACAAGCTGGTGCCCATCAGCCACAAACTGCGCAGCGGCGACCAGGTAGAAATAATTACTTCCAACAAACAAAAGCCATCAGAAGACT
>CBDTUH010000428.1:0-2381 GCA_965363375.1 uncultured bacterium | reverse complement strand
CTGCAATAATATCAAATAATGAAACAGCAGGTCGGCGGCTTCGCCCAAAAATAACGGTTGGTTAACATCCTTTGCTTCTATCACCAGCTCCACAGCTTCCTCTCCTACTTTCTGCGCTATTTTGTTGATGCCTTTGTCAAAAAGCGACTTTACATAAGAGGTGCTGTCGCTGCTTTGGCGCCGCAATTTAATGATGTCTTCGAGGTAATATAAAAAGTCGGAAGAGTGGTTTCTTTCGCTCCAGCAGGTGTCGGCGCCGGTATGGCAAACAGGTCCTTTGGGTACGGCTTTTATCAGCAGCGTATCGTTATCGCAATCCACCAGTATTTGTTTCAGCTGCAGGTGATTGCCGCTTTCTTCGCCTTTGGTCCAGAGGCGCTTTTTGCTGCGGCTGTAAAAAGTTACCAGCGCGGTTTCTTCGGTTTTCTTCAACGCTTCTTCGTTCATAAAACCCAGCATCAGCACTTTGCTGGTGGTAAAGTCCTGCACCACGGCAGGCACCAATCCATCGCTGTATTTAGAAAAATCTACTTTCATTGTGGTAGTATTAAGTGGTAATGGTTGTATTGGTAATATTGGTTAATTCAGAAAACGTCTGATTTCCCTTTTGAATCACGGATTACACGGATTTCTTTTGCTACAGGATTTTGCGAATAGGTTAGCTAAAACAACAGGTATCTTTAAATTAATAAAACGTCTCTTTTTCCTTTTGTCTTACGTTTCAAATCGTCTTTTTTCCTTTTACATTCTTACGGCAATTCCTTTATGGTGCAAATATTGTTTCAGGTCGGGTATTTGTATTTCTTTAAAATGAAAAACAGAAGCGGCGAGTGCGGCATCGGCATGCGCCTTTAAAAACACATCAGAGAAATGTTCCATAGTGCCGCCGCCACCCGAAGCAATTACCGGAATGGAAAGATTGTCGGACAACAGCTTTGTAATGTCGAGCGCAAAGCCTGCCTTGGTGCCATCATTGTTCATGGAAGTAAGCAGTATTTCGCCGGCACCTAAGGCTTCCGCTTCCTGTGCCCATTCAAAACACTTTTTATCTGTTTTGGTGCGGCCGCCATTGAGGTACACATACCATTCGCCGTCTTCTTCCCTTTTGGTATCAATGGCCAGCACCACACACTGGCTGCCGGCCGTAGCGGCAATGTCCGTTATCAACTTGGGGTTTTTATATGCGGCGGTATTGATAGACACTTTATCGGCTCCGGAAGCCAGCAGCACGCTTACATCTTCCACCGTGTTAATACCCCCACCCACTGTAAACGGAATGTTGATGGCTTTGGCTACACGCTTTACCAGTTCGGTTAAAGTTTTGCGCTTTTCAACTGTGGCAGTAATGTCTAAAAAAACCAGTTCATCAGCACCTTGGCGCGCATATTCAGCGGCCAGTTCCACTGGGTCGCCGGCATCGCGCAGGTCTACAAAGTTGGTGCCTTTCACCGTTCTGCCCTCTTTTATATCCAGGCAGGGAATAATACGTTTGGTAAGCATAAAATTTAGCTTCCTATTTTTTTCAATTCGGCCAATGTGACGCGCCCTTCGTAAATGGCTTTGCCAATGATAACGCCTTTGCAGCCTGCTTCTTTCAACCGGTGTACATCATCAATGTTACTGACGCCGCCGCTGGCTACAAAATGCAATGCCGGAAACTTGTCAACAATGTTTTTATACAACTCCAGCGACGGACCTTGCAACGCACCGTCCTTAGCCACATCAGTGCAAAAAAGTTGCTGCACGCCTTTATCCATGTACTGTTGAATAAAATCGTATATCCAGATGTCAGTCTGCTCCAGCCAGCCGCTCACGGTTAGTTTTTCATTTTTTACATCGGCACCTAAAAAGAACTTAGAAGCACCCCATTTTTGCAGCCACTGAACAAAGATTTCTTCATCTTTTACAGCCATGCTGCCAACCGTAGCCAGAGCTGCACCGGAGGCCAAAACAATCTCCACATCTTTTTCGCTTTTTATGCCGCCGCCAAAGTCAATAATCAATCTTGTTTTACCGGCCAGCGTTTCCAGCACTTTCCAATTCTTCACTTTGCCTTCTTTGGCTCCGTCCAGGTCTACTAAATGCAAGCGTTGCAGGCCCGCATCTTCAAACTGGCGCGCCACTTCCAGCGGGTGTTCATTATAGATTTTCTTCTGGCTATAATCGCCATGCGTTAAGCGCACGCATTTACCTTCAATAATATCAATGGCGGGTATTATTTCAAACGTCTCTTTTTCCTTTTGATTCACTTTATCGTTCATTCTTTTTTTGTTTTACAAAGGTGCGCTTACAAACGCAAAGTTGGTGCACCGGCGCCAATTAAAATGAATGATAAAAATAGCGGCGCCGTGCCGAACCTTTTGGGCCCCTATTTAGTTTAC
>CBDTUH010000427.1:0-2393 GCA_965363375.1 uncultured bacterium | reverse complement strand
GGCGTCAGGCGCAATTTAGGACTGCGAAGTTTTTTCAATATGCTGGGGCCTATGGTCAACCCGGCATCGCCGGCATTTCAGTTGGTAGGTGTGTACAGCCTGGAAATGGCCCGCATTTACAATTACCTGCTGCAGCAAAGTGGTGGCCTTTTTACCATTTTGCACAGCCTCGACGGATATGATGAAGTTTCATTAACAAGCGATACAAAAGTGATCACCAATAAGGGTGAAAAGATTTTTACACCCGAAGAACTAGGCCGGCGCATTGTATCGCCTGGCGATATCAGCGGTGGCAACAGCGTAGAAGAAGCGGCTAAGATTTTTATGCGCATTTTAAAAGGTGAAGGCAGTTGGGCGCAGCATGCCGTGGTATTGGCCAATGCGGCCCTCGCGCTGCACGGCACGGGTCAGTATGCAACTTACAATGCCGCTTACGAAGCTGCTGTCGACAGCCTGGAAAGCGGAAAAGCTTATGGAAGTTTCCAAAAATTAATTTCATTACAGTGAATATTTTAGAAAAGATCATTGCTCAAAAAAGAGTGGAAGTAGCGGAGCGAAAAGGACTGGTTTCTTTACAGAAGTTAGAACAAAAACCACTTTTTAATTCTAGTACAAAATCTTTAAAAGAATATGTAAAGGATAAAAGAAAAACGGGCATTATAGCTGAATACAAGCGTAGGTCACCATCAAAAGGAATTATAAACGATACGGCTACCGTGGAAGATGTGGTGCAGGCTTATGCGGAAGGAGGAGCTTCGGGAGTTTCTGTGCTTACAGACGCTGATTTTTTCGGCGGTAATTTGTCCGATCTGGAAAAGGCAAACTTTGTTGATGTTCCCTTGTTGCGGAAAGATTTTACCATTGATGAATACCAGTTGGTAGAGGCAAAAGCATACGGCGCATCTGTGATTCTTTTAATTGCAGCCTGCCTCACACCAAAAGAAGTTGCCGACTTAACCAACACTAGCAAAAACTTGGGTTTGGAAGTGTTGCTGGAGCTGCATGACGAAAGCGAACTACTACATATAAATCCAAACGTTGATTTGGTGGGCATTAACAATAGGAATTTAAAATCTTTTTCGGTTGATCTGGAACAATCAGTGAAGCTGGCGAACCAGGTAGGCGATAGCTTTATAAAAATTGCAGAGAGCGGCATTTCTGATGTGGACAACATCCTTTACCTGAAACAATTTGGCTTTGATGGATTTTTGATTGGCGAAAATTTTATGAAGCAGCCCGACCCAGGTGCTGCATTTAAAACATTTGCTAAAAGCTTAACAGCACAATCATGAAAATAAAGGTTTGTGGCATAACAAGTGTAGAACAGTTGTCGGCTCTAGAGGCGATGGATGTGGATTATGCGGGCTTTATTTTTTACTCAAAATCGGCACGCTATGCAGGAGAAAAACTGGAAGGGCATCAAAAGGAAATAAAGACGTTTTCTATCCAGAAGGTAGGCGTGTTTGTAAATGAAGAACTAGAAGAAGTTAAAAGGAAAATTGGATGTTTTGGCTTATCGGCTGTGCAGCTGCATGGAGATGAAAGCGCGGAATACTGTCTATCATTAATGCCTTTGGCGCAGGTGGTAAAAGTTTTTCGGTTAAAAGGTACAGAAGACGTACAAGCCTTACTGGAACCTTTTAAAAATGCCTGTCACTATTTTTTGTTTGACACAAATACTAAAGAATACGGCGGCAGCGGTAAACAGTTTAACTGGAAAGTGCTGGAAGAAACAAAATTAAACAAACCCTTTTTTTTGAGCGGCGGCATAGGCCCGGAAGATGTGGAGAAAATCAAAATGTTTCAAAATCCTTTTGTTCATGCTGTAGACATCAACAGCTGCTTTGAAAAGGCACCGGGTGAAAAGGATATGAAAACAGTTGCCCAATTTGTAAATAGCTTAAAAGAAGCATCATGGAAAAAGTAAACCTCGCCCAAAAGTTTTCGCTTTTTACCGAGCAGTGGAGCCCCAAAATAGTTGGTGAACTAAATGGTCAGCAGGTAAAGCTTGCCAAACTACAAGGCCAATTTATTTGGCACCACCACGAGGCGGAAGATGAACTTTTTTACGTAGTAAAAGGTTTCTTAAAAATTGAACTAAGAGACAAAACAATTGAACTGAAGGAAGGGGAATTTTTTATTGTGCCGCGTGGTGTAGAACACTTGCCCGTTGCCGATGAAGAAGTATGGGTACTGTTGTTTGAACCTGCATCAACCCTGAATACAGGCAATACTGTTAACGAAAGAACAAAGGATAAACTGAACCAAATTTAATGCTGCGCAAAAGCAGTTTAATATCATTACCAATGTCAACAAAAACATATACAACTCCTGATGAACATGGCTACTATGGCAGGTTTGGCGGCGCTTATATACCCGAAATGCTGCACCGC
>CBDTUH010000426.1:0-2424 GCA_965363375.1 uncultured bacterium | reverse complement strand
GCTGCTGGAAACAGGTACCGAGGAAATGGCACATATTGAAATGCTGGCCACTGCCGTAGCCTTAAACCTGGAAGGCGCCTCTGCCGATGTGCAGGAAGCCATGGCCAAAAGCGATGCCGCCGTAGGTGCCGTTATGGGCGGTACTGATGTGCGCCATATTTTATCGGCAGGGCTGGGAGCTATGGCTGCCGATAGCAATGGTGTACCTTTTAATGGGTCGTGGGTAACGTGCAGCGGTAATACTGCTGCTGATATGTATGCTAATGTAATGGCAGAAAGTACCGGCCGCGTGTTGGCTACACGGCTTTGGGAAATGACAGACGACCCCGGTATGAAAGACATGCTTTCTTTTTTAATTGCACGCGATACCATGCACCAGAACCAGTGGCTGGCGGCCTTGGAAGAACTGGGTGGATTGAGCAACATTCATCCCATCCCTAACTCGTTTCCGCAGGAAATGGAAAACAAAGAGTTTAATTATGCTTTTGTATCTACCAACATTGCACGCGAGCCGGCACCCGATGTACGCTGGGCTAAAGGCAAATCAATAGACGGCAAAGGCCAGTTTACTTTTGTACATGCACAGCCGCTCGGCGACATACCCGACCTGGGAACGCCTGACCCACAAACGCATGCACAAACCGAACAAATGATTGCTGATAAAAGCATGATAGAAAAAGCAAAAGATGTGATTTCAGGTAAAAAATAAAACGTCTGTTTTTCCTTTTAAGTCTAAAAATTGATGGCTACAAATGAACCTTTAGAACATGAAAGAAAGAAGAATAGTTTCTAAGCTTAAAAGAGAAAAGAAACGTTTTTTTCCAGGCATAAAAAATAACAACCCGCTTAGCTAAGCGGGTTGTTATTTAAAACGTCTTATTTTCCTTTTAACGGAGGTCTACCACTTCTACGCCGGGGAATTTTCTTTTATCGAAAACAAATTCGGCATCGGTAACGGATGCTACCGGCTTGATAGAATTGATGGTGTAGCTGTAGCGGTTACCGCTTTTCTCCAAAAAGCGTGTGCTGTAAATCTGCTTCGTGGCTTTATCTACCAGCACATATATTTTATGGAAAGGCTTTGTTTTATCGGTAGGCGTCATTTCAATTTCCTGCACGGTTTTGCCTGCCACTTTCTTTTCGCCATTTAGTTTATAATAAAAATCTTTATCGTAAAAATTAGTGAACAGCTTTTGCGGCGTCATGGCACCAGCTGTAAGGTCTACACCCGACACGGTTACTTCGTTAGCACTTTTATCGTAGTTCCAGGAGGTGCGGCCATCGGAATATATTTCCATACCCGGCAGGCTTACACGGTAGCGGTTGCCCTTCATGGTTACGGTTCCTTTTTGAGACGACATCACCTTACCCTGCGCGTTTTCTATCTGGTAGGTAAAAGAAGCTTGTGGTGCTTTAAAAGTTTTAAACTTGGCACTTACGGCATCTAATATCTTCTTGGCTTCCGGATCGCTCTGGGTCGGATTTTTCTGCGCGCCCGCGCCTAAAAAAACCAAAGCGGCCACGGCTAATGAGTATAGTTTTTTCATTGTGTATGTAACGGTTAAAGTTAAGAATACAGGCTGTAAAGATAGCCATTGTCACCTGCTTAGAGACAAGTTACAGGCCGATGTTTAATAACAAAATGTTTCTTAACACTAGCTTAGGTTTTCAAGATAATCAAACAATTCGGCTTCAGTTTTCATTAACACTTCGCGTGCTTTGCTGCCCTGGTTGGGGCCAACAATGCCGGCAGCTTCCAGCTGGTCCATCAGGCGCCCGGCGCGGTTGTAACCCAGCTTCATGCGGCGTTGAATGAGCGATGTGGAGCCCACTTGGTTTTGTATGATCAGCTTGGCGGCATCTTCAAACAAGGGGTCGCGGTCGGAGGCGTCAAAATCGCTGTCTTTACCAGCTTCTTTTTCATCTACATATTCGGGCAGCATAAAGGCCTGTGGGTAGCCACGCTGGTCGGCAATGTGCTCTACTATTTTTTCCACTTCGGGCGTATCTACAAAAGCACACTGCAGGCGCACAATTTCTCCGTTGTAAGAAATGAGCATGTCACCTTTACCAATTAATTGCTCGGCGCCGCCGGCATCCAATATGGTGCGGGAGTCAATTTTTGATGATACCTTAAACGCAATCCGCGCTGGGAAGTTGGCTTTGATGGTACCGGTAATAATGTTTACTGACGGACGCTGTGTAGCAATTATTAAGTGGATACCAACCGCACGCGCCAACTGTGCCAGGCGTGCAATGGGCATTTCCACTTCTTTACCGGCAGTCATAATCAGATCGGCAAACTCATCTACCACCAATACAATAAATGGTAAATACTGGTGACCTTTTTGCGGATTTAAGCGACGTTTGGTGAACTTTTCATTGTATTCTTTAATGTTACGTGCACCGGCTTCTTTCAGCAAG
>CBDTUH010000425.1:0-2456 GCA_965363375.1 uncultured bacterium | reverse complement strand
TTTTTTTTGCGCCAGCACTTCTTTGCAATAGGTAATCAGCCATTCGCGCTCTTCGCCCAGAAAAACTTCTTCAGAGCTGCCGGTTTTGGCGCGGCTTTTCCGGCTGAAGTAGTCGGCCAGGCCAATGCCTATCTGTGGCGGCACCAGGCCAAACAGCCACTGGCAAAAGGGGTTGCGAAAAACCTTTTTTAAGGCTTTGTAACCGCCATCGCCGGGGCCCAGCCCATCGCCGTGGCCAATGTGAAATTTTTTGTTGTTGAAAGTAAAATCTTTGGGTTCAAAGTAAACCGGAATGCGGAGCTCGGTCTGCAGGTAATCGCGCATCCACATATCGTGGTTGCCCACAAAAAAATGAACCGGAATGCCTTCATCTGTAAACTCGGCCAGCTTGCCCAGCAGCCGCACATAGCCGCGCGGCACTACCTTTTTGTACTCGTACCAAAAATCGAACATATCGCCTACAATAAACAGCGCAGCGGTTTTTTCTTTAATTTCTTGTAAAAATTGAACAATTAGTTTCTCGCGCTGCAGGCTGGCAGCGGCGTTGGGCGCACCCAGGTGAAAGTCAGAAAGAAAATAAATGTGTTTACCGGCGGGCAGTTGCATAACATTAAGACGGTTCGGTTAAATCATCTACTAAAAAAAGGTACACTTCTTTGGGGCCATGCACACCTACCACCAGTGTTTTTTCGATATCGGCCGTACGGCTGGGCCCGGTAGCCATGGATATGGACGAAGGAAGCTGACCGCCGTACTTTTTTTTAATGGCTTCCAGCGCTTCTTTAATGTGGTACACCAGCTGCGAAGTAAAGGCAACGCACACATGCACCGGTGTATACACGCTGGTAACACGGCCACCGGTGTTGGCGCTCAGCATAACGCTGCCGGTGCGGCCCACCAGGGCTTCGCAGGTGGTGATGGCGGCCTGGCAGGTAGCCACATCGGTATGCCAATGGTTAAGGGGCAACAGTCCTTTTATGGTTTCTTCCTGGCTGTAAAGCTGCGTCCACCCGGCGCGGTAGCACAGCTGCTCAAAATGCTGGCGCAACTCGTGCACATTGGCACAGTAGTCGAACTGGCCGCCTAGCTGCGTAAACTGCTCGGCAAACTCCACCACAATATCCTGCTGCAAGGGCTGAAAGGGTGAAGACGTGCCTTCACTCTGGGGAAAAGGAAGCCGCGTTGAGTGGGTCAACGCGGCTCTTATTTTTTTTAAAATATTGTTTTTTGATGTGTTGCTCATGTACCAGATGAAGGTGTTTGATTGATCACATTCGGGTCGTAAGGTGGAACGCCTTCCGAGATGCCGCCGTCGTGGTGCTTGTCATCGTCCACACCCAGCAGGTTTTTTTCCTCGTAGGGGCGGGGGCCTATCAGGGCTTCCACATCGCTTTGAAACAGTACTTCCTTAGTCAGCAGCGCTTCTGCCAGCAGTTCAACCTGCGCTCTTTTTTCTGTTAGCAGGCCCAGCGTGCGCTGGTAAGCTTCATCAATCAGCTTGCGCACTTCTTCGTCAATCATTTTAGCTGTTTCTTCGGAATAAGGCTTGGTGAACTGGTTGTCCTGCTGCGGATCGTAAAAAGACACGTTACCTACCTTATTGTTCATACCGTATACCGACACCATCGCATAAGCCATACGGGTAATCTGCTGCAGGTCGTTTTGCGCACCGGTAGATATTTTATCAAAGAAAATCTGCTCCGATGCACGGCCACCCAATGTCATACAAATTTGATCATTTAACTGATCGGTATTGTATAAATATTGCTCTTTAGGTGTGTACTGGGCATAACCCAAAGCTGCTGTACCGCGGGGTACAATGGTTACTTTCAACAGCGGGTAAGCATGCTCCAGGAACCAGCCACAAATAGCGTGACCGGCTTCGTGGTAGGCAATAATCTTTTTCTCTTCTGGAGAGATGATCTTGTTCTTCTTTTCCAAACCACCAATTACACGGTCTACCGCATCCTGAAAGTCGGACATATCTACCGCTGTTTTGCCGTTGCGGGCCGCAATCAGCGCCGCTTCGTTACATACGTTGGCAATATCGGCACCCGCAAAACCAGGGGTTTGCTCGGCCAGTTTATGAATGTCTACTTTTTCTGAAACCTTGATGGGTTTCAGGTGTACTTTAAAGATGGCTTCGCGGCCTTTTACATCGGGCTTGTCAATGGAAATCTGGCGGTCGAAACGGCCGGGACGCAGCAGCGCCGTATCCAGCACATCGGGGCGGTTGGTAGCGGCCAGTACAATAATGCCGGTATCGGTACCAAAACCATCCATTTCTACCAGTAGCTGGTTGAGGGTACTTTCGCGCTCGTCGTTGCTCATCATCATATTCTTGCCACGGGCGCGGCCAATGGCGTCAATTTCATCGATGAAGATAACGCAAGGTGCTTTTTCGCGGGCTTGCTTAAACAGGTCGCGCACACGGCTGGCACCCACACCTACAAACA
>CBDTUH010000424.1:0-2473 GCA_965363375.1 uncultured bacterium | reverse complement strand
GTAGCCCGCCTGCACCTGGCAAAGATTGGTGTGGAGCTGGATGAACTGACCGATGTGCAGGCCGAATACCTGGGCATTACAAAAGAAGGTCCATTCAAGCCCGAACACTACCGTTATTAATTTTGTTCGTATAAAAATAGAAGCCTGGCCTGGAGCCGGGCTTTTTTTATTTGCAAAAGCGGAAAAACCGGTTTGATTAACTTGCATCTTTTAATCCATGCGCAATGGTAAAAGCAGCAATATGGAAGAAAAAGTAAAAGATGAAGAAGGATTCAGGCACTCCATTAAAAAACAAATTATTGCTATTATGGAATGGGTGAAACCTGAGCCCGCAGATCCGCTATGGCTTACAATATTAAAATCAATATATAAAGGCATTGCCGTTCTGCTGCTGATTGCTTTATCGCCCGTAATATTTCTGCTGCTCCTCATCATCTTTTTTGCCACTTTATAATTAAAAAGCAGAAAATGCAGTTGTTTACACGCCCTGTTTTTATTGTTTGCTGCCTGCTTTTTTTGTTGCACCAATTGCTTCAAAAAATATGCAAAGTTTCCATTCCTTTTGCCGATGCCTATCTCGATAATTTTTTATTGATGCCCATTTTACTTACGTTTTGGCTGGCAGAAAAAAATTGGCTCTTTAAGACTCCGCCAGATTATAACTTGACAAAAACGGAACTGGCAGTTGCCACCTTTTATTTATTGCTGGTAACAGAAGGTTTGTTTCCGCTACTTTCCCAACGTTTTACTTTTGATCTCTTTGATATTGTCGTAACAGCGCTCAGTAGCCTGACTTATTTTATTTTTCAAAAGACCTCAACTTCACAGCCATTTTTACAAAAAGCGCAAAAGGAAAAAGAGACGTTTTGATTTTGAGAAAAAAACTTCAGGCCATCGGTTTATAATTACGATTGATGTATATAAAGCGTTGTTTTATACAGGCTGCTGTTGTTTTCAGGAGTGAATGTTAATAGCTTCATTAAACCAAAACCACAAAACTGTTTTTATGTACAGCGAAACCAACAACCAGCAGACACCTATTTTTCTGCACAACGACAACCTGATTCAGGTGGCTTATTCATTTTCGGAATACACCGAAAACCCACAATGGAACAACAGCAGTAAAGTATGGCTCGACATTTTGTTTGTGCACCCTGAGAATGACGAACCTGCCAATGTTCGCGTAGCCAAATCAAACCTGATACTGCACCAACCCAAAGAAGTAGTGGAAGCAATTGTACACCGCGAGGTACGTTCATTTCTGCAACTGCCTTTAAGCGTTTACGATTATGTCTAAACTGGTTCAGGCATTTAATTTGCATAAAAGGGATACGGCTGCTTACCAACCAAAAACCATGTTGCGTCTTTATTTGTTAAACTTAAAAGCAGAAATATTTTTAGGCAGCCTTATAAAACGAAACAGCCGTGCATTATTTTAAAACTTATACAAACAACTTTGCAATTCAAATGCAAAATATTATTTTGGCGCTATCAATACCAACCCTATGAACAATAATAAAAGTTTATTTCCAAAGACCAACCGCCAATCTCTAACCGATGTCGCCCTGCTACTGGCCATTTTTGTAATGGCGGTTATTTATAAAATGATACGGGCGCAGGCCTTGTAATTAAAAACAAAAATTCAAATAATTCAACATTTGGCCGCTGCCCTGCAGCGGCTTTTTTTGTGTACCTGCCAAAAGGAAAAATAGACGTTTTAGTGCAGGCGCCTATAAAACATCGCCTAACATTAAAAAGCAGTGGCGCAGTTATTGAAGAGGTAATAAAGTGGAATTTCAAAATTTCATTAAACTAAAAAATTGAAGTATATGAAATCTTTACAACAGGGCCACCTGAAAATGATTTTTGCCACTATTTTATTCAGTTGCTTTCAATTGCTGCTGCTGGCGCAGGATAGCACTTCCACTGCTACATCTTCTACTACTACCAGCAGCAATACGCGGGTAAGCATCACCGAAAACGGCGAATGGTACACCCAACCCTGGGTTTGGCTGGTAGGCGCTGCCGTATTTATATTATTGCTGGTGGCACTGCTGCGTGGTGGCGGCAACAGCCGCAACGCAGCCCACACAGACCGTGTAACCGTTACCAAAACCGTGCAGGAAGAGCGCGATACGGATACGGTATAAAACGTCTGTTTTTCCTTTTAACGGCTTTTATTGTAAAAGCAGAAAAAGACGTTTTAGTGTTGATTAATAACAAGGCTAACCCTGAAACATCATTCCAAATAAACCGGCGCAACTACTTTCGCCGGTTTTTCTTTTTCATTTTCTCTCCAGTCGCTGGCACCGTAATTGAAGCTTTACCGCAAAATTTGAAACAATGACCTATCAGCAAGCCGTTACTACGCAGGAAGAAGCCATCAGCCACCTGTTTTTTCATTGCTGCTTTAACGACAATGAGTTTAACGATGCAGAATTAAAAGCCATATCGGACAAGCTGGTAACGGCGG
>CBDTUH010000423.1:0-2483 GCA_965363375.1 uncultured bacterium | reverse complement strand
AGGTTTACCTGGTGCAGTATATAGGCAAGTCGTTCCTTTTTAAGCATCGTTTGGCTGTGAATACCAAAATAACAAAATTCCCGCAGAAAATTGCAAAAAATGCTTATATGTGCAAAAGTAGAAAATAACAATCAGAGCTTATTTCTATTACATATTACAGAAAAGAGGTTAATGAGCAAAAGAAGCCTCCTTACCTGAAAACGAAAACGTCTCCTTTTCCTTTTGGCGTTCAGCCCACTTTCATGGTTTTCAGTTATACCTTTTGACTTCGCACAAAACGTCTCATTTTCCTTTTAAAAACATAAAATAAAAACGTCTCTTTTACCTTTTGGATTTTAAAAGGAAAAAGAGACGTTTTATAAATTGGCGGTTTTTTAAGGAATTAGTTACCTGTTGCTTTAATTCTTTTTTACTATCTGCGAAAGCTTGCTTTCCTGGTTGTCGGTATTGATGGTGGTTACTGCATAATGACCGGAAGCATTGGCTGTCCATTCATTTGTATCGGTAATGGCTAATACAATAGCTTCTTTTGTTAGATCGGGCGTATAGTAAACTACAGATTTTACACTACCCGATGTGCCCCACTTCAATAAAGTTCCTTCGATGCGAACATTGGTGGCTTCGGCAGGAGCCGGCGCCACGCTGCGACCTAAGAACGGCATCACCGATGGATTTTTATACAGTTCGGCTAGTTTGGTTGTAATGCCTATTTTGTTTAGTGGAATGTATTTGGCGCTGTACATCAGGTGGCCCACAACTTTTTTATTTCTCCTAGCCACTTCAAATTGCTTTTCCAGTTCTGCGGTAGATTGAAAAGCAGATGGAGAGGTGCCGTCGCCAAATTTATAATAGCCGTGTCCGATCATCAGGGCTGCTTTATAGCTGTATTGAGTCCACCAGTTCAGCCGCGCCTGAAAATCGTTATAACGGTTGCCAATCTCCTGGTACAGCTGCGGAATCACAACATCGAGCCAGCCTTGTTCATTCCATTTTTTTACATCGGCAAAAAGGGTTTTGTAGTTGTAATCCGGATCGGGTGCGGGCGAAACAGAAAACACCACGCCCGGCTTTGTGGCCACAATAACGTCATAAACACCTTTTATAGCTTTGTCCACGTTGTCTCTTCTAAAGGCTTCTTTAGTGGCAATGCCTGCACCGTATTTCTGGTAATCCGCATCATCAGAAACCATTTGGCCTGCAGATGATGGATCAGGATAAAAATAGTCATCGAAATGAATGCCATCCACATCATACTTGGTGATCAGATCTTTCACAATATCGGCCAGTCGCTGCCGCACTTCCGGAACAGCCGGGTTGTATATCTGTATCTTTTCGTGGCTCACTACCCATTCTTGCTTTACCGATGAATGCAAGGCCGGGTAAGAAGAGCCTAAACCTGCGCGTGTAGCAATCCGGTAAGGGTTCATCCAGGCATGAAATTCCATGCCTCTTGCATGTGCTTCATCAATCATAAATTTTAATACATCATAACCAGGGTCGGTACCTCTAGCGCCAGTGATGGCGGCGCTCCAAGGCTCGTAAGGTGAGTTGTAAAAAGCATCGCCCATACCTTTTACCTGCACAAACACAGCATTCATGTTCAATTGCTTGAACTTGTCCAGGTAATCAGTATAATGTTTTTTCTGGGCATCTACAGTGTATTTGGCTTCGGGCCAGTCTAGCCCCCAAACAGTGGCCATCCATGCAGCCCGCATTTCTTTTTTAGGCAGTATCATGGCCGGCTTTTCCACAGGCGGCGTTGGCTCCGGATTAGGCGCAGTGGGTGTTTCTTTTTTACATGCCTGAAATACAAAAAGCAGCAGTGCTGCCACAGCGCCGTAATATATTTTCTTCATAGTCATCAATCGCATTAAGGTAAGGTAGAAACGAAAAAAACCCTGCAGGAAAAGCCTGCAGGGTTTTTTATATTAGTCATTCAGCTTTTTCTTCGGGAAGTCTATCAGTACAAAACCGGCGTCGGCAGAGGCCGTATACAGGGTCAGCGTTTCATCCTTGCCTTCCGCATCTTTTGTTACATACCAGCCGGTTTGGGTGCTAGGTGCCGCATTTACAGGGCCTAACAAAGAATATTGAAAAACAGGCGACTTGTCCGTTTTTGCTTCAAACAGTTTCAGCGCATCTACCACGTTATCTCCTTTTGTAATATCATAAACCAACAGCACTACGGCATCAGAGCCGCTTCTGGCAGCCGTAGTCATAATCAGGTAACGCTCCTGGTTAAAGTTGATCACGCGCGCATCAGATCCTTTTGCAGGAACCGCCGTATTGCTTAATGAATAAGAAATGGTAGCTGATTCGCTGGCTACGCGGATGGGCGCTTCATAACCTGTGTAGATGTAATCGGGTGTATTGCCAACACGGTTGAACGACATTACAAATGTAGAACCACTGGCATGGGGTAATACTGTTGGCTCTGTAATGGTAGTGTAATTGGTTACCTTTAAACGTATCAGTTTAGTAAC
>CBDTUH010000422.1:0-2485 GCA_965363375.1 uncultured bacterium | reverse complement strand
CACGGCACGGGAAGCTGTTTTTTTCAGCCAACCACCACCCGCCACACGTATTTCTATTTCACCATCATCTTCCGCAACCTGTATATGACGCACCAGCAAAAAAGTGCCGCGCTGCCTCAGGTCGAGCTTTACACTTACCGCCACCGGGTTGGGTGCGCCGGGTACCGTTGCCGGTGCTTTGTAAGAAGCATTGGGTCCGTTGCTCTGCAGATTGCCGGCACCGGCCAGCTTCCACTCTTTAATGTATTTGGTGGCCATCGAAACTTTAGCACCCATTGGTACCTGCTCACCCGGTGTGAGAGGCACAATCAGGTCGTCGATGGTGTACACCTCCAATTGCGCAGTGCCGTTTACCGGCAACACGGTGGCGGAAGTGGACATGTAAATGCTTTCAAAAAGGGCCCAGTCGCTAAAGTGCTTAGTGGTTATTTTAACCGTTTGTGCCGCTTTGTTCAGCACGGCGCCGCCTTGTGCCTGCCAGATGCCTTTGTCATCCTGGTAGGCAATGCCGAGCGCTTCGGGTACTGTGTTTATTACATCTTCATCGGTATAAGAAAATTCAACCGTAATGGGTTTGGCAAAGGTAACGCCATGTGGCTGCAGCCGGTAAGCGGCGCCTACTGCCAGCGGGTTGGTATTGCTGATGCTTTGAATGCGGAATGCCTGGTTGGCAGCTACCGCACCGGCCGGAATAGTAAGTTTTAAGCGACCATCTCCACTTTCGATGGTGCCGCCATTGGGGCCAATGGTTTGCTGGCTGGCGGGCTCATCATCGGGCGTGCCAACAGGGGTGGCTACGCCTACGGGTGTAGGCGCGGGCGTTTCTGTATCTACAGTGCTTTCTTTTTTACAGGAAAATAAGAGTACGGCCAACAGGAACGTACACAAGGTTACAGTAATGCGTTGCATGATTAAGTAGTTAGTTTTGGTTGCCTCATTAAGAGAAGTCAAAACTATCCGCAGCCATTTTACTTACCATTTACAACGTGAATGAATTGAGCGGAATGATGGATGAAAAGAAAAATTTTGATTTTAGATACTACCGCAACAAATTAAAGTCAAACTCCTTTATACATGGCAGATTCTGCATTAACTTTTATATGATTTAAAACTCTTTCGTGAATCTTATGTATGATGTAATTGCTCCATAAACGCCAATAAATAGCAGGCTTAATATTGTGATAATACCAGGTGGTGCCTTCAAGGCGGATCTTTCCATTTGGCAAAGCAATTAATTTAAATTGTCCCTGTTTAGAAACAAAATAATCATGTAAATGTGGCGCATTGATATCCCAAAAACTGATTTCCTTCATAGGTGCGGGTTGCTGCACTACGTCAAATTTTAAAAGTCTTGGTGCATCCCAAACTGTTACCGGCTCTACAAAGCTCCCGGTTGTAAAATTACAATGCCTTATGGCACCCACTCCCGAACCTTCAATTTCTGCATTAATTGGATAAGCAATACCTGTTTTAAAAATAAATTCTGTAGGCTCCTGAAGAGTTGGAAACTCAATTACGTTTTCCCAAACCATTTCTGCTGATGCATTAACTTCGACAGCAGTTGTAACAGCGGTTAATTCCGGAATTGTTTGCTTTTCAAAAAGAGCTGTTGTTGGAATGATGCCAATTAATACAAACATCATTTTGCCTGCACTATGTGCCGCTTTGGTAATAACAGAGTAACCAAGTATGCTACCTACATAAGTTAAAATAATACCAAAGGGCGCTGCCATTGCAATACAGATTAGTCCCTCAATTGCAAATAAAAAAAGGCCGATAGTAAAAAAGCCAAGCGCCAGAAAACCAACATTCGTGGCCTGACGTTTTGCGATTTGTTTATTATAACCCATCAGAATGGCTGAGCCGAACCCTATGAAAAGAGGCGTCAGAATAAATAAAGCAATTCCATATTCGCCAATTCCATAAATCCCCCACCAAGTCAACAAGCCAGCAATAGTAACGGTTAGGATAATAGCAGACCATCTCCGTTTTGTAGTATCGATTGGAAGAATTTTATCTAGCAGTTTCACTTAATAATTTTTGTTAGCCTTTTTTACGAAGATATAAGCCCTAACCAGCATTTGCAATAACTGCAACCCCAAAAGGAAAAGCAGACGTTTTTCCAATCTTTCTACTCAAACCCCAAAACGTCTGTTTTTCCTTTTAACCCATCCGCTACATTTATAGGAACGAAGTTTGTATTATTACAACCTTTAACCAACAGCAAGGAAAAAAGACGTTAAGATGAAAGCAATGATATTTGCGGCCGGCCTTGGCACGCGCTTTAAACCCTGGACCGACAAGCACCCCAAAGCCCTGGCCGTGGTAAACGGCAAAACGCTTTTGCAGCGCAATATTGAATACCTGCAGCAGTACGATATTACTGATGTGGTAGTGAACGTGCACCACTTTGCAGACCAGATAACTGATGCGATTGATAAAGCCAAAGGTTGGGGCAGCCACATTACCATTAGTGATGAAAGGG
>CBDTUH010000421.1:0-2514 GCA_965363375.1 uncultured bacterium | reverse complement strand
CAGCGTCATCACCACATCGCCCCAGGAGTAAGCAGCCACCGGCACTACCGGCAGTACCCAGCGGATAACGCCAAACACACCCATTTTTACCATAATGCCACTCAGTACCATTGTCACCGCGTTAGGAGATTGCTCGTACGTATCGGGCTGCCAGGTATGTAAAGGAAACACCGGCATTTTAACGGCAAAGGCTACAAAAAGGAGCCAGAAAACCCATGCCTGTTCTTTATTGGATAAAGCAGCTTTGTAAAAAGAAGAAAGTGCAAAAGAGCTATCAGGTGTTTGTGTGTACACGTAAAGCAAACCTATCAGCATCAGCACCGAAGCGGTGAACGTATAGATAAAGAATTTAAAAGTAACAGCAATACGTCGCTCGCCACCCCAGCCCGAACACAGGAAGTAAACCGGTATTAGCGCAAGCTCCCAGAAGAAGTAAAACACCAGCGCGTCTTGCGCAGTAAACACACCCATTAGGCCGGCCTGCGTTAGCAGCATCAACCCAAAAAAGTTGCCACCTTTACGGTAGTCGGTAGCCCAGGTGCCAATTAAAATAAGCGGATAAGCAATAGCAGTAAGCAGGCAAAGCATTTGCGACAGGCCATCCAGCTGAATGGTAAACGAGGAGCCGATGCTGCCCATCCACGGTGCCGTGTAGTGCAGGTTATCCGCACCTTTGGCTACAGTTAATCCGGCAATGGCTACCGCCAGCGTGGCAAACGAAACCAGCAGTGCCAGACCTTTGGCCGCTTTTCCTTCCTTCAGGGCAAACGAAATAAGCCCGCCAATTAAAGGAATCAGTATCAGTAATAAAACAATCATATCATCAATTCAAAATATTCAAATCCATTGTGCCTTCAAAAGGAAAAACAGACGTATTTCTTTTTCACTTTAAAAGGGAAAAGAGACGTTTGGCGCACAACAGCTTTTCAAATAAACTTCGGTTTTCTTCTTTCATTTTTTAAAAGAAAAATGAAAGGTTTTGTTCTTCTCGCCGCTTTTCCGCAAAAGGAAAAACAGACGTTTTTATTTTATCGCTTCTTCCATTTTTAAAAGGAAAAAGAGACGTTTTAATACCTGCCCAGGAAAAGGAAAACGTCCTGTTTTCCTTTTAACTTTTTACTTCCTTAAAAAGAACTGCCACACAAAAAATAAGAGCATGCTAATCACCATCAGCAGCACATAATTGCCTACCTGGCCACTTTGCAGCCAGCGCAACTGGCGGCCGCCATAGTTTACCAGTCTGCCTACCCCATTCACCATTGCATCTATACCGCTGCGCTCAATAAAGTTGTTAGAGAATACGCTCAGTTTATTGATTGGTTTCACCACGGCGCTGTCGTACAGTTCATCTACATACCACTTGTTGGCCAGCAGTTTGCCAAAGGCTGAAGGCTGTTCTTCTTTATAATTTTTGTATCGGCTCCAGGCAATGATGATGGCAATGATGGAAACGGCAGTAGTAATGCCAATTAATATCCATTCGGTGCTGTGCTCAATATGCAGCTCGTCGTGCGGTTTAATGATGGGCGACAGGTATTCAGTCAGTTTTTCGCCGCCTTGCATAAATAGTTCGGGCACACCCACAAAACCACCAATAATGGAAAGAATGGCCAGGATAACCAGTGGAATGGTCATAGCAGCGGGGCTTTCGTGCAGGTGGTGGCGCTGCTCCTCAGTACCGCGGAAACCACCATGAAAAGTGATGAATAGCAAGCGAAACATATAAAACGCCGTTAACCCCGCGGTAAACACACCAATTACATACAAAAACTTATCGTTGAGGAACGTGTTGAGTAAAATAGCATCTTTAGAAAAGAAACCCGACAGCGGCGGAATACCGGCAATGGCGAGGCAACCAATTAAAAACGTCCAGTACGTAACCGGCAATTTCTTTTTCAGTCCACCCATAAAGCGAATGTCCTGCTGGCCGCTAACGGCATGTATCACCGAACCCGAACCAAGGAACAACAAGGCTTTAAAAAATGCGTGCGTCATTACATGGAAAACAGCGGCCACATAAGCACCCGTTCCCAGTGCCAAAAACATAAAGCCTAACTGACTGACGGTAGAATAAGCCAGTACTTTTTTAATATCATTTTGCCGCAAGGCAATGGTAGCTGCTAGTAGAGCGGTTGCGGCACCAACAATAGCAATCACCGTATTGGTAACTTCAGCTTCGGCAAAAAGGGCATTGCTGCGCGCGATCATGTAAATACCGGCGGTAACCATGGTAGCCGCGTGGATGAGTGCCGACACCGGTGTGGGACCAGCCATAGCATCGGGCAGCCAGGTGTACAGCGGTATCTGGGCGCTTTTACCCGTGGCACCTAAAAACAACAATAACGTAATGCCGGTAATGTCGGTTGCGGAAAACTGGCCAAGCGCTGCCGGCGTAAATACTTCATTAAAGTTTAAAGTTCCCAGGCGTGCAAAAATCCAGAACACCGCCAACAGGAAGCCAAGATCGCCAATGCGGTTCATCACAAAAGCTTTTTTGGCGGCCTTGGTGTATTC
>CBDTUH010000420.1:0-2559 GCA_965363375.1 uncultured bacterium | reverse complement strand
CCTAGCCGGTAAAAAATACCTTGATTTTTCACCACAGGGTGTAACGCCTACATCGGGCGAACCGCGCAACAAATGGGTGGGCCCATCAACGGTGCTCATGAGCGAAAGCAACTATTCCGATGCGCACATTTTTCCATATGCCTATAAAAGCCTGGGCATTGGTAAACTGATTGGTATGCCGGTGCCGGGTACAGGTACGGCCGTTTGGTGGGAAACTCAAATTGACCCCACGCTGGTGTTTGGTATACCCATGGTGGCTACAATTGGTAAAGAAGGAAGGCCTACCGAAAACCTGCAACTGGAACCCGACATTAAAGTGCCGAATGATTACAAATCGGTACTTAGCGGAAAAGACCCGCAACTGGAACGCGCCGTAAAAGAAATGCTGGACGAGATTAAAAAGAATGCAGGTAAAAAAGATTTCTAAACGCTAAGAGATAAAAGAGTGTAAAGAGTAAAAGAGCATTGAGTAAATCAATGCTCTTTTTCATTGAGTTCAATTTCTAAATTAATTAAAAGTAAATGGAGACGTTTTGATGAACGAAATGCGATTTGAGATTTAAGATTTGCAATCCAAACTTTAAAAGGGAAAAGAGACGTTTGGATTTACGAATTACGATAGAGGATTTACAAGTTGAATTTTAAAAGGAAATTCAGACGTTTTTGAAAACACCTCACCTCTATAAAAGCAAAAAGCCCAATCAAACGATTGGGCTTTTTGATATTGAAAAAGACAGGCTATTTAATGCTGGTAATACCCATTCCTTTCCACTCTTTTTTGATTTCTTCTATGGCACGATCCAGTTGCGGGTCACGGCCCTGTAGCTTATCTTCAAACGAATTGACCACCCGAATATCCGGCGCTACGCCACTCATCTCCAGGTCTTTTCCATCCAGCGAATAACAGCCCCACGAAGGCATGCGTACGAAAGAGCCATCCACCAATCCCATACCGCTGGTAAAGATGATCCAGCGATAGGTTTCGTTACCAATAACCTTACCCAGTTTCAGGGCCTTGAATCCTTCTGCGGTCATTTCCGCATCGCTGAGGGATTGTTCGTTTATCAGCAATACAATAGGTTTATCGCTGGGCGCAAAATTGCTTTGCGGCGTCAGCTGCCCTTCGCGGTACTTCCATTGCAAATACGAGCGCTGGCTTAAAAACTTCAGCACTTCATCGTGTACATTACCGCCGGTGTTGTAGCGCAGGTCCAGTATCAATCCGTCTTTGCCCACCAACTCTTTGGTCATGTCTACCAAAAAATTTTCCAATTCGCCGGTGCCCATATTTTTCATGTTGGCATAAGCAATGCGTTTGCCCCCTTTTTCGTCCACGCGCTTTTGATTATTGTCAATCCATTCGTCATACAAATTGTTGTACAGCGTTGGCTGCGGGTGCAGCTTTACATCATAAGGTTGGCCGTTGCGACTGAATGTAAGTTTGATTTCTTTATCCAAAGATGGACGTGTAAAATAATAAGACCTGTCAATAGATTGGTCAACTATTCTGTCATTCACTTTCAAAAGCACATCACCTGGTTTTACATCAATGCCTTTTCGGTCGGCGGCACTGCGCTTTACCACGTATTTTACTTTATAAGGTGCGGCCTCTTCAAACAAAATCCCGGTTTCCATGGTGGAGTTAGATAGGGCAACAGCTTCTTCGCTGCCAAACGTGTTAAAGCCCTGGTGTGAAGAGTTCAGTTCGCCCAGCATATCGTTCATCATCGTACGCAGATCGGCACGCGTGTTCAGGTAAGGCACAAACCGCTGGTACTTCTCTTTTACTTTTACCCAGTCAATACCATGAAATTTTTCATCGTAAAAATTCTCCTGCACATTGGCCCACATTTCTTCAAATATCTGGGCAAACTCCTGCTGCAAAGCCCTTCTGAATGCATAGCCTGTATTAATCGGCTCCACTTTGTTGGCATCCAAATTCAGCTTATGAACTATACCGTTCAAGAGCACATACAATTTATCGCTGACTTCTACCATGTTGCCAATATTGGCATTGTCAGTGCCTCCAATCTTTTCTGTTTTAATAGCTTCAAACGGCTCCAAAGTTGTTTTCCATAAAGCAAAACGCCCTTCGCCATGATTACTCCAGTACAGTGCGGTTGTTTTATCGCCTTTGGTATACAGCGTTTGCAGGTATTGATCACCAAAGGGCGGTGAAATCAGCTCGATGCGCTCCATCACATTATCCAAATCCATCACCAAAGCCGAATGGTCTATCTGCGGCGCCAGCTTTGCAGCGGTATCTTTTTTAGCATTGGCCGTATCCTTTTTTTCTTCCTTAAACAACTCGTTGAATTTATCGATGCGGAACGGAGCATCCAGTTTTTCCAGCGCCACACGGTAAATTTTTGGGCTTTGCATGCCCATCGGGTACGAAGGTTTTAATCGCGATGAAGTGAAATAAATATACTTGCCATCGGCTGACCAAACGGGGTCTTGTTCAGTAATGGCGGTGTTGGTTAAATTAATTGTTTTCTCTATTCTATAAGATAGAAATGATATTTATGACTAATGATATGCACCATGGCCTTACCCGGT
>CBDTUH010000419.1:0-2565 GCA_965363375.1 uncultured bacterium | reverse complement strand
TACCGAAGAAGTATATAAAGATGGAATGATAACCAGCCTGCAATGCTTTGACAGCACTGGCCGGCCTACGGGTGATCTATGCAGCATAGACAAGCCGGCGCTGCTAAAGCATTATGGCAATTACAAAAACTTTGTGCACGAAAACCTTACCTGGCCCGAAGAAGCACGGCGCAAAAAAATCCAGGGAGATGTAAAGGTGGCGTTTACGGTAAGTACGGATGGCCAATTAAAATCGCTGACGGTAACCAGTACAGAGCCGGTGCTGAAAAAAGCAGTGGAAGATTTTTTTACACAACTGAAAGATTGGGAGCCCGCCATATCGCACAACCGCGTAGTGGAGTTTACTGATGAAATGACAATTCCTTTCTGGCTGTAAAGTTTTTTAAAAGGAAAAACAGACGCTTGATTTACGATATACAATTTGAACAGAAAGGAAAAAGAGACATATATGAAATGTGAGATTTGAAACGATAAACAAAAGGCAAAACAGACGTATTTTCTAATACCACTAATTCTACCACAATTACCATTCTACTAAATCAAAAGGAAAAAGAGACGTTTTATAAATCAACTCTAATAACTCATTAATCAATACCAGCAACCTCTATATTTCCTTTTGCTGCATTCGTTTATTGAGCTGCACGCCCAGGTACAGGCAAAGCAAAATGATAACTATGCTCAGGTAGCCCACCCAATCGTAATTAAAAATCTTTTTATCCGCATCGTTGGTAACAATAAGGCCGGCAATAAAAGAAGCGCTGCCCACAAACAACTGTTGAAAAGATGAATTAAGACTCATAAAAGAACCCCGGTATTGCGGCTCTATTACATTTGAGATCATGGCTTGCGCAGCTATTGACCTTCCGTTTGCCACCACAAACCAGATTGCTGTAGCTATCAACACAAAATAAAAAGGTATGCGTGGCATGTTGGTAATAAGGTAAATAAAAGGCAGCGACAGCACAATGCAAATCACCAGTATTTTTAGCTTGCCATAGCGGTCGGCCCACTTGCCAAATAGTGGCGCTGAAATTAATGTGGCGAGGCCGCCGGCTACATAAATCAGTGGAATCTGGGCCCGCGTAAAGCCCACATTAAATTCCATGTAAGGATTAATAAACGGAATGATCAGGAAATGCCCCAGCATCAGGCAGGCCGATAGCAACAACGCCACCAGCGCACTTTTGCGAGAAAAGATAATCTGAAAGGCTTCTACCGGTTTGCGGTCACTTTTCTTTTGCAGGTGGCCTTTCATTTGCGGAAGGTATTTTCGCGTAAGCGGTAC
Organism: uncultured bacterium; assembly: GCA_965363375.1. Lineage (GTDB taxonomy): Bacteria > Bacteroidota > Bacteroidia > Chitinophagales > Chitinophagaceae > Flavisolibacter. The sequence goes on along the minus strand of CBDTUH010000419.1, from coordinate 1,280 downwards.
CAGCACCGCTCCCAGGGCCGCCACCAATATAAAAGGCGCGTGCCAGCTAATGGCATTGGCTATGTAAAGGCTGATGGGCACACCCGCCACCGATGCCACCGAAAAGGCCGCCATCAGGTAGCCCATAGCGCGGCCACGCTTTTCGTAGCTGAACGTATCGGCTACAATAGAAAGCACCTGTGCACCAATCAAACCACCAAAAAGCCCTGCCAGCACGCGTGCCGCTATAAGCATCTGGTAATTAGGCGCAATGCCGCAAAGCAGTGTGCCCACAATAAATCCGGTATAACCAAATAGAAGGCTGTTCTTTCGGTCGAAATTATCAATAACAAATGCGGCAATAATGCCCGACGTAAAAGCTGCATAGGAATAAGCGGAAACGATCAGTGAAAACTGTTGCGTGGTAATATGAAAATAAGGCATCAGGTAATTTCCTAATGGCATAATAATCATAAAATCGAGGATGTGGGTGAAGTTAATAGCCGCTAAAAGAAAGAGCAGGATCTTTTCGTTTTTGTTCATGCAGGTGCAAAGGTAGTTTTTAAGCCAACGCCAAAAGGGAAAACAGACGTTTAAACGTAATCATTCACAATAGAATATTTCAATGCATAATAAATGCCACTGAGTTGGTACGAAGTTTTAATAAGTACAATAAAGGCAAACACATGTTGAGCAAAAGAAAAAACAGAGGTAATGAAGTGATGGTGCCGCACCCGGCGTTAACAAACATCAACCGGCTGGCCAAGCTGATGGATTCTCAGTTCCGCCTGCCAGGTACCAACTTCAGGTTTGGACTTGACGGCATATTGGGTTTGATTCCCGGCGCGGGCGATCTTTCTACACTAGCGGTGTCGGGTTATATGATTTCAATAATGGCTAAAAATGGCGCCAGTGGAAATGTAATTGCCAAAATGGTGGTGAATGTATTGATAGATGCCTTGCTGGGTGCCATTCCTTTTATTGGCGATTTGTTTGACTTTGTTTTTAAAGCCAACAATAAAAATATGAAATTGATGCGAGAGCATTATCAGGATGGACGCCACCGTGGCGGTGCTTGGAAGGTAATTGTTCCTATACTTATTTTATTGATACTGATTGTAGGGGTAATAATTTATTTTGGATATAGATTATTAGCGGGAGCGCTTAACTTATTTTAGTCTTTTTCTTTCTTTCCCGTTCTTTTAATTTTAAAAGGGGAATAAGACGTTTTTGAGGATTACATTTCTTCTAATTATTAAATAAAGAAAGCCCCTTGTTGTTACAAGGGGCTGTAAATAATA
>CBDTUH010000418.1:0-2585 GCA_965363375.1 uncultured bacterium | reverse complement strand
GTAATCGGAGTCGGTGATCCAGGTGGAGGGACTGGTGCGCGGCACCGGCATTTTTGACGGCCGCAATGCGCAAAGCCAGATCAACATGCTGTTTGAGCAATCGCCTTATTTAAAAAAGTAAAAAACATTCTGATACATGAAAAAGATGAGATTTCTCCTTTTAGTCACCATAGCTACGTTGCTGGGCGCTGCGGCTTACAGCCAGCAGGGAACCTGGAAGCTGAACCTGAATTGGGGCGCGGCTTTTCCTACCGGCAACCATAAAACCATGTTTAACGACCCTTCTTACCGGGGCTGGAGCGGCGCCATATTGTACGGCGCTACCGATAAGCTGCAGGTGGGCCTGGAGGCCGGTTTCCAGGATTTTTACCAAAAAACCGCTCGCGCTGTTTATAGCGAAGGCGGCTCTGATATTTCCGCTGTAATTACTAATTCTATCCAAACCATTCCACTGATGGTAAAGGGTAAATATATGTTTACCAACGAAGGTTTTGCAAGGCCTTTTGCCAGCCTGGCAGTGGGTGGCAACCTGGTGCAGTACCGCAAGTTTTACGGTCAGTTTTCGGAAAGCGATACCAAGTTTGGCTTTGCCGCACAGCCCGAGTTGGGCCTGCACATTCCGGTAGGCCGAAGTGGTAATACAGGTATACATATAGCCGCAGGCTACAACCTGATGCCTTACAAATTTGGCGATGCCGATGGGCTGAATAGTGCCGTGCTGAAGGCTGGTATCAGTGTGCCGCTGAGATAGAAGTTGACAGATGAAAGGTGACAGCTCTGTTTGCTGTTAATCATTGGTAGAATATAAAACGTCTCTATTTCCTTTTAGCTTTTAAACCAAAAGGAAATAAAGACGTTTTGGTTTTTATGTAATTGACATTTTGATTTCATTTTTAGCCACTAAAAAACAAAGGCACAAAGTAACATAAAGAAAAAACGTCTGATTTTCCTTTTAAACATTAAAAGTAAAATCAGACGTATAATATTCTGTAAACTGTCATCTGTCCTCTATAAACTTTACTTGGTTCAATTCAGCTGCGGATCAATAGGAAAGTTGATCATCATTTCATATTCGCCGCCCAGGTGTTTTAAACTGTCTTTCCAGATTTCTTCCGCCTGGCTATGAAACACCAGATCGCTGGTGGCATCTGCCGTCAGCCATGTTTTTTCAGCAATTTCTTCATCCAGCTGCCCGGTGCTCCAGCCGCTGTAGCCAATGTAAAAACGTATCTTTTCCTTATCAATTTGCCCGCTGTTGATGAGGCTTACCACAGCTTCAAAATCGCCGCCCCAGTATACACCTTTGGTTACTTCTACACCGCCGGGTATTTCATCGCCATAGCTGTGCAAAAAATGAATGGTGTTCATCTGCACCGGTCCGCCGTAGTACACCGGCAGTTGGTGGCCTTCCACTTCGGGCAGCAGCTCGTCCAGCGTATTTTCATATTGCCGGTTCAGCACAAAACCAACAGCGCCATCTTCCTTATACTCGGTTACCAGCACAACGGTGCGCATAAAATTGGGATCTTTCAAAAACGGGTCTGCAATCAATAAAACGCCAGGCATAGGATTTACCATATATTATAATTCTATAGACGGTTAAACAATAGATGTTAAAGTAAATGCATAATAAACTTGTGCCATGCTGGTGATGGGGTTGGCGTAATATTTTTGCCATGCCAAATTTTTTCATCATTTTGTAGCTTAGTGAAACGAATTTTTCCCATAATCATCGTGCTGATCACCATGTCGCTGATCGGTATTATCTGGATCCAGATTAGCTGGCTGCGCAATATGCAGCTACTGCACCAGGATCAGGTAAAGCAAAAGCTGTTCAATGCCACACAAAACGTAGCCAACCAGCTAGTGCAATACAAAGGCACGGCTGCTACTCCCAACAAGCTGCCTTCACCTTTCAGCGAAAATTTTTTGCTGGAGATGGCACGGCCCTACAACATCAGCCAGCGCTTTACCACCCGCGAGCTGTACGATAAAATAAGAGCTGAGTTTCTGGCACAGGACCTGGAAAAAATACCGTTTGAGTTTGGGCTGGCCACCAATGTGCGCACTGGCGAAATAGGAATTATGGAGCGGCAGTCGCCCAACTTTGCGCAGTGGTACAACGATACGGTGGCCCACCTGCGTTACCACCACTACATTACGCCACCCAGTGGCTCGGCGGCCGAAAACCTTGCGTCGGATGAAATGCTGATCATTGTTGTGCCTTCCATTCAAAGTATTGCGCGCGATGACCTGCAGCCGCGCATCATTATTGCCATATTGTTTACGCTTATCATTTTTGCAGCTTTCTTTTTAACCGTGTATGCCATGTTGCGCCAGAAAAAAATGAGCGAGATAAAGAACGACTTTATCAACAACATGACGCACGAGTTTAAAACGCCCATTGCCACCATATCGCTGGCGGTAGATGCGCTGCGCAACCAAAAGGTGCAGAGCGATCCGCAGAAGATGACTTACTTCAGCGACATTATCAAAGAAGAAAACCAGCGCATGAACCGCCAGGTGGAAACCATTTTGAAAAGCGCGCTGATGGACCGCCAGGAAGCGCAGCTGAATAAAAAACC
>CBDTUH010000417.1:0-2593 GCA_965363375.1 uncultured bacterium | reverse complement strand
GCGGCAACGCGGTAGATGCGGCCTGCGCCATGCTGGCGGCCACCTGCACTATGTGGGATGTACTGAGCTGGGGCGGCGAAACGCAAGCGCTTATCTACAATCCCAAAACCAAAAAAGTAATTGCCATTAATGCCATGGGGGTAGCGCCCACCGGTGCCACGCCCAAATATTTTAAAAGCAAAGGCTACGATTTTCCGCCCGAATACGGACCGCTGGCAGCCACTACGCCCGGCACGCCCGGCGGCATTTGCTATATGCTGGCCCAATATGGAACCATGAGTTTAGAACAAGTGCTGGCACCCGCTATGGAACTGGCTGCCGGTTACCCCATGGAAGCGCAAACCGCCAACAGTATTGAGCGCGAAAAAGAACGCATTAAAAGCTGGCCTTACAGCAAAAAAGTTTTTTTAACCCATGCCGGCGAAAAGCGCGAAGCACCGGAAGCCGGCGAAATATTTATACAAAAAGATTTGCTGGCCACGCTTACCAAAATGGTGGAAGCAGAGCGTGCGGCACTAAAAAAAGGCGCTACGCGAAAAGCAGCCATCATGGCGGCTTACGACCGCTTTTACAAAGGCGACATTGCGCGTGAATTTGTGCGCGGCAGCAAAGAACAAGGCGGCCTTATTACCATGCAGGATTTAGCCGCCTGGAAACCGATTGAAGAAGAACCACTGAAGATAACCTACAAAGGCATTGATGTATATAAATTAAAACAATGGACGCAAGGCCCTGTGCTGCTGCAGGCGCTGAATATACTGGAAAACTTTGACCTGAAAGGCATGGGTTACAACAGTGCTCAATACATTCATACCGTGTACCAGGCTTTGAGCTTAACGTTTGCCGACCGCGATTTTTATTATGGCGATTCTTATTTTCCGCCAGCCGAGCCTATGAAAGGTTTACTAAGCAAAGCCTATGCGCAGCAGCGCGCTGCATTAATTGACAGTACTAAAAACAATCCTTCTATTGGTCCCGGAGATCCTTACCCATTTGAAGGTATACCCAACCCCTATTTGAACCTTTTGAAAAGCCGTGGCTACGAGCTGGATACTTCGCGCCGCAACTTTGCGCCTGTGCACGATATTAGAAACACTTCATCAATTGAAGATTACCAGCAGCGGCTATGGCTGGGCACTACTACGATAGAAGCGGCAGATAAAGAAGGCTGGGTGGTTTCCATTACACCCAGCGGCGGCTGGGTGCCGGCCTGCATTGCTGGCAACACCGGCATTGGCATGAGCCAGCGCATGCAAAGTTTTGTGCTTGATTCTTCACTCAACCCGTTTAACGTGGTAGCACCGGGCAAGCGCCCGCGCGTAACGCTTACACCCAGCATGGCGCTGAAAGGGGGCAGGCCTTTTCTGTCGTTTGCGGTGCAGGGCGGCGATACACAGGAACAGAATTTACTGCAGTTTTTTTTGAACGTGGTGGAGTTTGGCATGAACGTGCAGCAGGCTGCAGAAGCCGCTAATTTTAATACCAATCAATTATGGCTATCGCTGGGCGGTACTAAAGTGGATGATAGAAAACCACGCCCCGGCAATATACTGATCAACCGCAGCACACCCGACAGCGTGCGCAGCAAGCTGCAGCAGATGGGCTACATCATTGACCTTGGCGCACGCACCAGCGGCCCCATTAATGCCATCTTTTTCGACTGGAAGCATGGCTCATTATGGGGCGGCTCCAGCAATCATGGCGAGGATTATGGCATTGGATGGTAGATAAAGTTGACAGAGGACAGATGACAGTTGGCAGCAGTCGAGAGAACATGAATGGCAAATCGTTGAATGTTGATCGAAATACAAAACGTCTCATTTTCCTTTTGACTTTTTTGTTTTCAAATTTGTAATGATCTTCAGAAGGAAAGCCATTTTTAATTTTTCATTCTTCATTTTTCATTCACCTCTAAAACGTCTCTTTTTCCTTTTAATCATCACCGGCAGCAGGTGAAATTTTTTTAAGAAAGTTTAAGTGTATTGAATTAGTGCCTACGAGGATGCAGTGCCCCCTCTTGACCTTTTCAAACATTTTATCTATTTTGGTGTCACCTAAATCAATCCTATGGAACGAATTACCCTGTCATTTCCGTCAGTGTTTGACATGCACGACTTTAAAAAGAAAATTGACACCACCCACACCGAAGCCCGTGTAAACCACCTTACCGGCTGCTTTACTAACAAAGAACTGGAAATTGCCATTAAAGATTACAAGGCAGAACTAAAAAAGAATTTCCGGGACTGACTTCACACTCAAAAAACAAAAACTGTATGTAAGCTTTTTACGCTATCAAAAAAGGGCTGCCTTTAACCGGCAGCCCTTTTTAAATTCATTTGCTCAATTGCCCGCGGATGGCCCCTGCTGGGTATTGTGCATTGTGCACATTCACATAATAAGCTTCCGGGTTTTTCCGTATCGCTTTTATCAGCTCTTTACTCAGGTTTCTGATGGTGCCGGATGACATACCATCGGTAGGCGCCGCCAGCGGAATAACTACCGGGCCTGCCGCATCAGGCGGCGCAATATGAATATGAGCAGCAGTTGCTGGAGCAATGTCATATGCCGTCAGTACATAAGTAAGCGTACCCTG
>CBDTUH010000416.1:0-2602 GCA_965363375.1 uncultured bacterium | reverse complement strand
AAAGAACCAGGAAAAAGTAGAACAAACATTTAAAGTGCTGGTAGATAAAAAAGAATCTGGTCGCTACCTGGGGCGCACGGAATTTGACAGTGTAGAAGTAGATAATGAGGTAGTGATAAATACTAATAAACGTTTGCCGATAGGTGATTTTGTAAAGGTGAAGATTACAAAAGCATACGACTATGACTTGGAAGGTGAGGTAGTATAAGAACTACAGCATTTCGCTTGTCGTTTACACTTGTAGATGCTTAATTGGCTAAAGGATGAGATGGTGAGAAACCCGACTGACGGCCTGAGGCTACAAAGGCAAGTAATAATTGTTTTTACATTGATCAACTAAATTTCACTTCATATTTCATTTTAGACTTCAACCAAAAGCCCGGCCAAATACTACTACGCTCCATGGACGTTAACTGCCAATACATACCTTACGAACAGACAGGTTTTTTTTCAAAACTCTTTATTGATTACCTCCATGGTGATGAAAAGCTTTCCCCCTTTTATAAGCATCCTGTAAGTATAGAGGGAATAAAAGATGCAATTAAAACAAGGCAGGCTTTCAACACTAACCGTACCTTGCTGGTGGATGTATTGAAAGCACAATACAAAGAATTTACACTTACCCCAGCGCAGCAAAACAACCTTGATGCCCTGGCAGATGCCAACACCTTTACCATTGTAACGGCTCACCAGCCCAACATTTTTACCGGTCATCTTTACTTTATATACAAAATACTGCACACCATAAAGCTGGCTGCTCATCTTTCGGAGCAACTGCCGGGCTATAGTTTTGTACCCGTGTTTTATATGGGCAGCGAAGATGCAGACCTGGACGAACTGGGCCATATAAACCTGAACGGCGAAAAACTGGAATGGAAAACCAAACAAACCGGTGCAGTGGGCAGGATGGTGGTGGATAAAGCCCTTCTTCAATTAATAGACAGAATAGCCGGCGAACTGGAAGTACAGCAATTTGGCAGCGAGCTTATCGCTATGTTCCGGGCAGCTTATACGCAGGGCACAACTATACAACAGGCAACGCTACACCTGGTAAACGCCTTATTTGCTAACTACGGCTTGCTGGTACTAATACCCGATGATGCTACGTTAAAAAGCACTTTCACCACAGTATTAAAAGAGGAACTGACAGCACAATTTTCGCATCCTCTGGTGGAGGAAACAGCCAGGCACCTGGGCGAACATTACAAAGTGCAAGCCAGCGGAAGGGAGATCAATTTATTTTACCTGTTAGATGACCACCGGGAGAGAATTGAATGGAATGACGGGAAATATGAAGTGAAACTGTTGGGATTGCAATGGGAAAAAGAAGCGATGTTGGCAGAAGTGGATAATCATCCAGAACGGTTTAGTCCAAATGTAATTTTAAGAGGTGTTTTCCAGGAGATGGTGCTGCCTAATATTGCATTTATTGGCGGTGGGGGAGAGATTGCCTACTGGCTTGAACTGCAGGAAGTTTTTGAAGCTTGCAAGGTTCCTTTTCCAATGTTGATTGCACGCAACTCTTTTCTTTTGCTTACCAAACAACAGGAAGAAAGAATTAAAGTTTTAGGCTTCAAGGCAACCGAATTTTTTAAACCTTTAGACCACCTCATAGAAATACTGGTAAGAAAGAACAGTGCTTTACAGCTTCATTTAAACGGAGAGAAAGAGCAAGTTCTACAGCTTTATGCCACTATAAAATTGCATGCAGCTGCCGTAGACGTTTCCCTGGGTGATCATATTATTGCCTTGCAGAAAAAAGCAACCAAGGCGCTATTAGAGGTGGAGAAGAAAATGTTGCGGGCTGAGAAGAGAAAGTTTGCTGCACAACAAAGGCAAATCGCTAAACTAAAACAGGACCTCTTTCCCGGAAATAGTTTACAGGAAAGGGTTGATAATTTTGCTCCATTTTATGCCACCTATGGCGCTGACTGGCTTGAGGATTTATATAAGCATTCGCTTACACTTGAGCAGCAGTTTACAATACTAACCATGGAGAATTAACCGTATGTAATGATATTACTGCAGTATTGTTTTGTATCCTTACAATAACACAGCCTGCTCATCAAAAGCAGTTGTTACTAAATTGCTACTATTATTTCTGGTAATCTTTTCCTTTGATTCATTTCAGTATTTTCCTATTCAGTAGTTTCATTATATTTTGAGGAGAACAGTTATATTCTCTTCAATTGTTAATGAAACAATACCGTCCTTTTTACTGATCAATATATGGAAAAACCCACCTTTAAAGAAGCGCTACAATTTTGGCTAAAACTTGGTTGCATAAGTTTTGGGGGTCCCGCAGGGCAAATTGCCATTATGCACGAATACCTGGTAGAAAAAAAGAAATGGATTAGTGAGAGTAAGTTTTTAAATGCACTCAACTACTGTATGATTCTGCCCGGCCCTGAAGCACAACAACTCGCTACTTACACCGGCTGGCTTTTGCATGGTACCCGCGGTGGATTGGCTGCAGGAATGTTGTTTGTTCTTCCATCTATGTTTATTCTGTTTGGGCTGAGCACATTATATGTATTGTATGGTAATCTGCCCTTTGTGTATGCTATTTTCAATGGGTTAAAACCGGCAGTAATTGCCATCG
>CBDTUH010000415.1:0-2620 GCA_965363375.1 uncultured bacterium | reverse complement strand
TGAACATCAGAAAGGCGTCGCGCCTGCTGCAAATTTTTTATTGAAGAATGGAACATCCAAAAGAAACGCATTCCAGATCAATGAAGATTTTGAATATTATGGCGCTTATTGCAACCGCTCATGTTACAACGAAACGGCCACATTAACGCTGCATACTTTAACACGGCATCTCGACAAACTCTTACCGGTAATGCAGGATATGCTGGCAGACTCCATATTTCCTGAACAGGAGCTTGATATTTATAAGCAGAACTCACGTCAACGGCTAGAGGTAAATTTACAGAAGAGCGAGTTTGTTGCGGGAAGGTTGATAGACAGCTATCTTTATGGTGAAAACCACCCATATGGTGTATATACAAACCTGGAGGATATTGACAAGCTTACTGTTGACGAAGTACGCGATTTTTTCAGGCAGTATTATTTGAATGGACAGGCAGTCATCTTTGCCAGCGGAAAGGTACCAGCTGAGCTGCCGAAGATGCTGGATCAGCACTTTGGAAAGCTAAAGCTGGGAACACCAACGTATCAAATGCCGGATGTTAAAGCTACGCCCGCAATTGAAAGAAAATACCGTGTGCAAAATGATCCTGATGGCGTACAGGGAGCTATCCGGCTGGCATCGAATTTTCCGAACCGGCACCACCCGGATTTTAAAAAAGCTATTATACTCAATAATGTATTCGGCGGCTTTTTCGGATCGAGATTAATGAGCAACATCCGCGAAGAAAAAGGATACACCTATGGCATCCATAGTTACCTGCAAAACCACATGCAGCAAAGTGCCTGGATGATATCTACCGAGGCCGGCCGCGATGTGTGCGAAGCCACCATTGCAGAAACCTATAAAGAAATGGAACTATTAAGAAATGAACCTGTGGGTGAAGAAGAACTGTCGCTGGTGCGCAACTTTATGATTGGCTCCATACTGGGCGATTTGGATGGTCCTTTCCACATCATCAACCGCTGGAAGAACATTATATTGAACGGCGTGCCGGAAGATTATTTTTACCGCCAAATGGAAACCATCAAAACCGTATCGGCAGAAGAACTGCAGGCACTGGCCAATAAATACCTGCAGCCTGATAACTTTTATGAGCTGGTGGTGGTGTAAAAAACCTTTGATATTTTAAAGCTGCAGCCATGGGTTGCAGCTTTTTTTATTATGGCATCATTAACCTTAAGCTTCATGTCAAAAACTTAAAAGAAAAATAAGACGTTTCTAAGCAGGAAAGTTTAAAAGGAAAACAAACGTTTTTAACCATTCAGCTGCTTTACTTATAAGCTGCAAAGTTTCGCTGGTTACTTACATTTTAAGATGCTATTTTCGATTAAAGCATTCAACTTTATATAACTACACCAATAGTCATGGAATTTTTGCGCAAAGACCTGTCCGACGAACAACTGATACATTTTTACAAAACACTTTTATACCCGCGGCTGATAGAAGAAAAAATGCTGGTGCTGCTGCGGCAGGGCCGTGTTAGCAAATGGTTCAGCGGTATTGGTCAGGAAGCTATTTCGGTAGGCACGGCGCTGGCTTTAGCAGAAGATGAGTGGATGATGCCGCTGCACCGCAACCTGGGCGTATTTACTGCACGCCATATGCCGCTGCACAAACTGTTCAAGCAATGGCAAGGCGCGCAAGATGGCTACAGCAAAGGCCGCGAGCGGTCCTTTCATTTTGGCAGTAAAGAACACCACATTTGCGGCATGATATCGCACTTGGGTCCGCAATTGGCCATTGCCGATGGTGTAGCACTAGCGCATCAGTTGAAAGGGGAAGCAAAGGTTTCGGTAGCGTTTACGGGCGATGGTGGTACCAGTGAAGGTGATTTCCATGAAGCGCTGAATGTAGCAGCCGTATGGAACCTGCCGGTATTATTTATTATTGAAAACAACGGGTATGGATTAAGCACTCCGGTGAATGAACAATACCGCTGTGAAAATTTAGCAGACCGCGCCAAAGGTTACGGTATGGATTCGGTGGTTATTGATGGTAATAATATTCTTACGGTTTACGATACTATAAAAGGCGTACGTGACTATTGCATACGCGAGCAAAAGCCGTTTCTGGTGGAGTGCAAAACCTTTCGCATGCGCGGGCACGAGGAAGCCAGCGGCACCAAGTACGTACCCAAAGAACTGTTTGAAGAATGGGGTGCCAAAGATCCTATTATGAATTACGAAGCGTACCTGATGGAGCAGGGTGTGCTGTCGGCCAAACAAATAATGGAAATAAGGCAGCAGCAGAAAGAGGAAATTGAAAGAGAAATACAAAAAGGTTTTGAAAGCGCACCCATACAGGTAAACATCGAAAATGAGTTGAGTGATGTATATGCGAATAATATGACAGATGACAGTGGACAAATGACAGAAAAGGCAGTTAACAACACCAGGCTGTCAACTGTCAATCGTCAACTGTCAACGCCTATCCGTTTCATAGATGCCATTAAAGAAGGCTTGCACCAAAGCATGCAGCAGTACGATAACCTGGTGCTGATGGGGCAGGACATTGCCGAATATGGCGGTGCCTTTAAAATAACAGAAGGTTTTGTGGAGCAGTTTGGCAAAGGCCGCGTGCGCAACACGCCACTGTGCGAAAGCGCTATTGTAGGTGCGG
>CBDTUH010000414.1:0-2622 GCA_965363375.1 uncultured bacterium | reverse complement strand
CTTTATCGGCGCTCAGGGTAAGCATGTTGTTCTGCACATCAATTTTAAAGTCGTTGCTTTTCAGGCCGGGTGCTGCCAGGGTCATTTTATAAGCCTCTTCAGTCTCACTGATATTTACGGCAGGCAGGGTAGTAGTTTTGTTCCATACGCGGCCATTGTCAAACAACTCGCTGAACGGTTTAAAGAACTCGTCAAATAAGGATGGAAACCTGGTTTCCGGCCTCATTAAAGTGTTGGTTGCCATAATTGTTATTTTTAAAAAATGATTGAATTTTGAAAAGTGAATGTACCATTGTGTACAGGCCAAAACCAAGAATGACGGTCAGTGCAATGGCTAATTGTGGTCAGTACTTTTAAAAGGATTTTGAGACGTGTTTTTAATGCGTGGTCAGTAAATCTTTTTCTTCCTTTTTTTGTACTACCGCTTCCGCTGCGTTGATGTTTTCAATGCCTTTAAAAATCGCATCGGGGTTAAACGAAATGCTGCTGATGCCCTTTTGCACCAGGAACTGCGCAAACTCGGGATAGTCGCTTGGCGCCTGCCCGCACAGCCCGATTTTAATACCCGCTTCGGTGGCTTTTTCTATCACCATGCCTATCATCATTTTGGCGGCTTCGTTCTGCTCGCTGAACAGGTTGCTTACAATGGCGGAGTCACGGTCGATGCCCAGCGTTAATTGCGTAAGGTCGTTGGAGCCGATAGAAAAACCATCAAATAAGGCTGCAAACTTCTCGGCCAGCAGCACGTTGCTCGGTATCTCAGCCATCATGTATATCTGCAACGATTCGTCCTTATCCCTGTCAAGCCCATTTTCGGCCATTACGTGTATTACTTTTTTGGCTTCGTCCAGTGTTCTGCAAAAAGGTATCATCACTTTTACATTGGTAAAGCCCATTTCTTCGCGCACGCGCTTGACCGCCGCACACTCCAGCTGAAAGCCTTCTTTGTACAACTCGTTGTAGTAGCGCGATGCACCACGAAAGCCCAGCATGGGGTTTTCTTCGGCCGGCTCAAAAGCCTCGCCGCCCACCAGGTGCGCATACTCGTTGGTTTTAAAATCGGACGTGCGCACAATTACATCTTTGGGGTAAAAAGCAGCGGCAATAGTGCCAATGCCTTCGGCCAGCTTTTCAATAAAATATCCTTTTTTGTCTTTGTAATGGTGCGTGAGTTCTTCAATCGTTTGTTTTGCTTTTTGGTCTTGCAGCTTATCAAAGTTTACCAGCGCCATAGGGTGTGCCTGAATGAAATGGTTGATGATAAATTCGATGCGCATAAGGCCCACGCCATCGTTGGGGTAAAAAGAAAGTTGCCAGGGTTTGTCGGGGTCGCCCACAATCAGCATTATCTCGGTGCCTTGCGGTTTTTGAATAGAAGAAAAATCCGTTTCCGAAATGTCGAACGGCAATGCGCCAGCATAGATATTTCCCTGCTTTCCTTCGGCGCAGCAAACCGTGATGGTGTCACCGTCTTTGATAGCTTCTGTTGCATTGTTGCAGCCCACTACGGCGGGCACGCCCAGCTCGCGCGCCACAATAGAGGCATGGCTGGTGCGTCCACCTTTGTTGGTAACAATGGCAGCTGCGTTTTTCAGTATCGGGTCCCAGTCGGGGCTGGTGAGGTCGGTCACTACTATTTCATCTGCACCCAGTGCCGTTACTTCTGCCGGCGAAAAAAAGATGCGTGCTTTGCCGGTGGCAATTTTACTGCCAATGGCCTGCCCGCTGGCCAGCAGGCTTCCTTTTTCCTTTAGCCGGTACTCGCGCGTGGTTTGCGTGTTGCGTGCCGACTGCACGGTTTCGGGCCGCGCCTGTATGATGTAGATGTTGCCATCCGTACCATCTTTGGCCCATTCAATATCCATGGGTTTTTGGTAGTGCTGTTCTATGGCTACGCACCAGTGCGCCAGCTTTGTTATTTCTTCATCGCTCAATACAAAAACGTCTCTTTTTTCTTTTACTGTTTCGGTGTTCAGCACGGGCACATCAGCGCCGGCGGCGGCATACACCATGGTTTGTTCTTTAGCACCAAGCCGCTTTTGCAGCAGTGCCCTCTTGCCTTGCAGCAGCGTGGGTTTAAACACCAAAAATTCATCGGGGGTAACGGTGCCCTGCACCAGGTTTTCGCCCAGGCCCCACACGCCGCTGATGTGCACCACATCTCTAAAGCCCGACTCGGGTTCCAGCGTAAAAGCCACGCCGGAGGCGGAGAGGTCAGCACGCACCATTTTTTGCACTCCAACCGATAAAGCTACTTTTTCATGTTCAAAACTATTGTCCTCGCGGTACTTGATGGCCCTGTCGGTGTACAGGGAGGCAAAGCATTTTTGCACGGCCTTGCCCAGTGCTTTTTCACCTTTGATGTTGAGGTAGCTTTCGTGCTGCCCGGCAAAAGAGGCCTGCGGCAGGTCTTCGGCGGTGGCGCTGCTGCGCACGGCCACGGCTATATCGCGCGGGCCGCACAATTGCCGGTAAGCTTCCATCACCTGCTGCCAAATTTCGGCGGGCATTAGTGCATTCAATATCATGGTGCGGGCCTGCAGGCCTATTTCTTTCAGGTTGCTGTACTTGTGGCGGTCAAGTGTTTGCAGCAGCTGCACCAGGGGTTGGCGCAGGCCATTT
>CBDTUH010000413.1:0-2680 GCA_965363375.1 uncultured bacterium | reverse complement strand
TTTATGCCCTGGGCGATGCCGGCCTCAGCCGCCGCTACCAGAATAAAAGCCAGCTGTTTGCCTTTGCCAATACACCTGTTGTAGTGGGCGACACCTCTCAAAACATAACGCTGTGGGCCTACCGCGAGGCGCCCGCCATACCTGCCACCAGCGCCGCCAGCACCACGCCGCGCAATGCTGCCGACCGCCGCCTGCGCTATAGCACCAACCTGGCTGGCAGCCAGCAAAGCCTGCTCGACAGCCTGGTATTTACCTTTGAGCGGCCCCTGCGCACATTCGATTCTTCACAGATTTCTTTACATACTGACAGCACTTTTACACCTGTAACGGCCTACAGCACTACGCTTGATAGCACGCGAAAAAGACTGGCCCTGCACACCACCTGGCAGCCCGGCACCCAATACCACCTGATATTAAACCCTGAGTTTGCCGAGGATACGTTGGGCTTTAAGCTGCCCCGTCGCGATACGCTTTCGTTTACTGCCCGCAAGGTGGAAGATTATGGCAGCATCAACCTGCGGCTGCGCGGTATAGATACAGCACAAAACCCGGTGCTGCAATTTGTACAGAATGATAGAGTGGTGTTTTCGGCCCCGGTAAGGTCCGGCGTTTTCCGGCAAACACTTTTTCCGCCCGGCGATTATACACTCCGTATTTTGTACGATACCAATGGCAATGGCCTGTGGGATGCCGGCCGGTTTTTTGGCAGCAAAAGGCAGCCCGAAATTGTGTGGCCCATCCGCCAGACCATTAACGTAAAACCCGCGTGGGACAACGAGTTTGAGCGGTCGCTGGAGTAGCTTTTGTAACACTTATATAACAGCGTTTTTCAGTAAATTTGTGCTCTTATGCAATTTTCATCAGCCCTGTTAGAAACCGCTGTTGCCGAGTTTGCCAAGCTGCCCGGAATCGGTAAAAAAACCGCCCTGCGCCTGGTGCTGCACCTGCTGAAACAAGAAAGCGAGGAAGTACAGCATTTTAGCGATGTGGTGGCCCGCATGCGCACGGAAATCAAGTTTTGCCAGCGCTGCCACAACGTGGCTGATGCCGACATTTGCTCTATCTGCGCCAACAGTATGCGCAAGCACAATATGATCTGCGTGGTGGAAAACATTCGCGATGTAATAGCACTGGAAAGCACGCAGCAGTACAGCGGTACCTACCATGTCTTAGGTGGTGTTATTTCGCCGCTGGATGGCATTGGCCCCGCACAGCTGAATATTGATACCCTCATCAGCCGGGTGCCCAAAGAAGGCGCTGACGAAGTGATTTTTGCGCTTTCACCCACCATACAGGGCGATACCACTATTTACTATATTCAAAAGAAACTGCCTGCCAACGTGAAGGTAACCACCATTGCCCGCGGCATTGCCTTTGGCGGCGAGCTGGAGTATGCCGACGAGATGACGCTGGCCCGCAGCCTGCAAAACCGCCTGCCGGTAGAAAGCTATGTAGGCAGCAAGTAACCCCCTGTCCCCCCTAAAGTGGGCACTTAGGCCAAAACGTCTGTTTTTCCTTTTGGCTCCATTACTTGTTGCCGTACAAAAGTGCGACGCAACAAAAGCTTAATTAGATTGCGAAAGCCGGTAACAAAAACGTATCTTTTCCTTTTAAAATAGTAATGAGCAAATTGGCTGCTGACGACTGAGAACCGATAGCTGATAACTTTAAAACCTTTGTTTTCCCTTTTAAAAAAATATAGGCACTTGTTCATTTATTCACTCATTAACCTATCCCAAAACCTCTATTTTTTCTTTTGGCTTGAGCGTTGAATATTGAAAATTTCCTCATTCACTATTGACTATTCACTACTTCTTCATTTAAAATTCCTTGGCTCTTGTTCGATATTCCCAAACGTCTATTTTTCCTTTTAAAAAAACCTGGAACGGAAAAGAAAACTTTCTGACCTAACCCTCCCCTTTAGGGGTCGGGGGTTTTCCTTATCTTTGCCTTATTCCGGCGGATTTGTTTATTGTTCGGCCATAACAGAACTAATAAACGCAGTAACTTCTTCAAAGCAAGGTTTCTTCGTTTATAAAGTATTTTTCAGAGCAGTAAGCAGCTAAAACAGCCGCCTTGTTAGCTATGACCTCCATACAAGAATTGTTGCAGCACCGCATTTTAATTATTGACGGCGCCATGGGCACCATGATCCAGCGCTACAAGCTTACCGAAGCCGATTACCGCGGCGATCGCTTTAAAGACTGGCCCTCCGACATTAAGGGCAACAACGACCTGCTGTGCCTGACGCAGCCGCACATCATCAAAGAAATACATAAGCAATACCTCGATGCCGGGGCCGATATTATAGAAACCAACACCTTTAATGCGCAGCGCGTGTCGCTGGCCGACTATGGCATGGAAAGCCTGGCGTACGAACTGAATGTAGCTGCTGCCAAACTGGCCAAAGAAGCTACTAAATTAGTTGGCGATGGCGAGCAAAAATTTGTAGCCGGCGCCATTGGCCCTATGAACAAAACACTTTCCTTATCACCTGATGTAAACAATCCCGGTTACCGCGCGCTTACGTTTGACGAAGCTGTTGAAGCTTATTACGAGCAAGTGCAAGGCCTGGTAGATGGCGGTGTGGACCTGTTATTGATTGAAACCATCTTTGATACCTTAAATGCAAAGGCCGCCATTTTTGCGGTGAAAAAATATTTCCGCGATGTGCAAAAGC
>CBDTUH010000412.1:0-2681 GCA_965363375.1 uncultured bacterium | reverse complement strand
TTATAGGCCAGAAATAAAGTAGGACCACCAATCCAGGAACCAAATTTAGCGCCGAAGATTTTTCACTGATAGGGGCCTTGGTGAGCGGCTCGTCCTATCAGGAACGACGTCGGTTCAGGTAGCGAAAAAGGTCGAAGCAAACATCGTACACGCCATTGGCAGAATGCGAATGGAAGATGAAGTATTTTGTATGTGTGTTTGTGTTCACTTCTTAATTAAAAACAAGATTACAAATGTAAGCATCTAAAAACAATATTGCCAAAGATGAACAATAATTTGTGTTATCGTTAATCTTTGGCAATCGTTATTCGTAAAAGCGAAAATAGACGTTTTTCCCAAATCGTCAGGCAGCTTTTGCCTGGTCGGCTATTTCGTCCATCGAAATTCCAAAATGGCTTTCGTGGTAAACGCAGGTTCCGTTTTTAATAACCAGCACCTGCGGGCTTTCGTGGTGCACGTCAAACTGCTCGGCTATTTTGTTGGAAAGGCTTCTGTAGGCAATCAGGTCCAGCAGGTAAAAGTCCATGCCGGCCGGCTGCGCCTCTCTTTGCAGGCGCTGCAGGGCCACACCACTTATGGAGCAGCGCGTGCTGTGCTTAAAGATAACCTGCGGTTTTTGGGCCGATCCATTAATAATATCGTTCAACTGCTTTTCGTCAGTCAGTGGAATCCATTGCATACAAAAGGAATTTAAGACGTTTTAACCTCTGAACTTGGAGCTGTACGTTGGGTTGCCGGGGCATCCGTATTTACTGCGCGATGTAAAGCAAGAAGTGAGGGCTACAACAGTGACCAGCAGTAAAATAGCGGTCAAGATTTTGTTTTTCATGTTAACAAAAGTGTTTTAAAGGGTTTAATTTGCCGGATATTTCACAAATGTATATGAAAATCCATTTTATATCAATAGGCGGCAGTGTAATGCACCAGCTTGCCATAGCATTAATGCGAAAAGGATACCAAATCACAGGCTCCGACGACGAAATCTTTGAGCCCTCGCGCACCAATCTTCAAAAAGAAGGCTTGCTGCCCGAAGCCATGGGCTGGTTTCCAGAAAAGCTTACCAAAGACCTGGACGCCGCCATTTTGGGCATGCATGCCAAAGGCGATAATCCCGAATTATTGAAAGCCAAAGAGTTAGGGATCACTGTTTATTCGTTTCCTGAATATATTTTTAAAGAAAGCAAGGATAAAAAGCGGGTAGTAGTAGGTGGCAGCCATGGCAAAACCACCACTACGGCCATGATCATGCACGTGCTGCGCGCCACTAAAATGGACTTTGACTACCTGGTAGGGGCCCGGCTGGAAGGCTTTGATCAAAGCGTAAACATCACCAATGCGCCTCTTATTGTGTGCGAAGGCGATGAATATCCGGCCTCGGTTGTGGAAAAACGACCCAAATTTCATTTTCTGGCGCCCCACATCGCCATTCTCACCGGCATTGCCTGGGATCATATTAACGTGTTTCCCACCTTCGATATCTACCTCGACCAGTTTATCATTTTTATTAATAAGATAGAACCGGGTGGTGTATTAATTTATAATGAAACGGATCAAACCTTAAAAGACCTGGTAGAAAAAACCAGGAGAAATGATATTACTTACCTGCCTTACGGTGTGCCGCAGCACACTATCAGCAACAACCAAACAACCGTAAATATAGAAGGTGCTGAAACAGCACTTAAGGTTTTTGGTGCTCACAATTTATTGAACATGCACGCTGCCTGGCTGGTGTGTAGAGAGCTGGGGCTAAATCCCGATCAGTTTACAAAAGCTATCAGCACGTTTACCGGTGCCGCCAAGCGACTTGAGCTGCTGGCGCAGAATGAGCAGACCATTGTGTACCGCGATTTTGCCCATGCACCCTCAAAAGTAGCCGCTACCATACAGGCTGTGCGAGAGCAGTTTCCGCAACGCCAGCTGATTGGCCTGTTGGAGCTGCACACCTACAGTAGCCTCAATAAAGACTTTATGCAGGAATATAAGAGCGTAATGGACAGCGTGGATGAAGGCGCCGTATTTTACAGCAAACATGCATTGGAGCTGAAGCGCCTGCCCAACCTGGAAAAAGAAGTGGTGAAAGAAGGCTTTGCAAAAGGGGCTTTAGACGTTTTTAATACGCGTGAAGAACTGCAAAGCTGGCTGGATGGGTTGGATTACACCAACAGCGTGGTACTGCTTATGAGTTCGGGCAACTACGACGGCATGGATGTAGAGGCTTTTGCTAAAAGTATTACACAATCTGTTGGTCAGTAACAATTATCCCGATACAACCTTTACCTTTACGCCTCTTAATATTTTTCCGGTAATGCTACAGCTTACAAAACCCCTTGCTTTTATTGATATTGAAGCCACCGGCTCCAATGTAACTACCGACCGTATTGTGGAAATAGCCATCATCAAGCAATTGCCTGATGGCACGCGCACCGTAAAGCGTAAGCTGCTGAACCCGCAGATTCCCATTCCGCAGCTCACCATCGACATACACGGCATTACCGACGAAATGGTAAAAGATGCGCCTACCTTTAAGCAGGTGGCGCAGGAAATAAAACAATTTTTGCACGGCTGCGGCAGCACGTTTGACGTTTTTCTTTGAATCTTCAGCCAGAACGACGCGCGGCTCGCCCGGTTTTCCGTATGAAACCGCAATCACCTGTTCAAAGGTCAAACTTTCGCCGTCTAAA
>CBDTUH010000411.1:0-2686 GCA_965363375.1 uncultured bacterium | reverse complement strand
AGTGGAAAAGTGAAAAAGAAACCATTGCCTTGGGCATGCTGCAGGAGCTGGTAGAAAACCACGGCGATGGTTACAGCTACATGATAGAACGAATCAACAACTATATAGAACGCATACTGGCCCGCGACCGACAGACGCTGTTACCCCAGAAGTTAAAGGGAACCCTTACCGACCCTGTGGCTTTTGAAGACCTGGATAGCGAGCTGCAGTTGCTGCTGGGCGGTAATGCGGCAGAACAGGCAAGGCAGATAGGCATTCGCACCGCACAAATGCACCTGGCGCTGGCCACACCCAACGGCGAAAAGGATTTTCTGCCCGAAGAATTTTCGTTGCACTACCAACGTTCGCTTTTTTCCTCTATGCAGTCGCTGGTGCGCGAAAGCTACCAGAGCCATCACCGCAACATTAATAAACTGCCCGAAAACCTGCGAGAAGAAGTAAGTGCACTTTTCAACCGGCGCGATGATATACTGACCACGCTCAAGCGTATTTACAATAAAAAACTGGACGTGGTAAAAATCCGGATACACGGCAATTACCACCTGCGCCATGTGCTGCTTACCGGCCGCGACCTTGCCATTCAGGATTTTACCGGGAACCCCGAGAGGGCCTTTAGCGAAAGGCGGCTAAAACGGTCACCGCTGCGTGATGTGGCCACCATGATTTTGAGCCTGCACTACGTGGCGCACGAAGGCTTTTTGGGCACCAGCCAGGTACAGCAGGAAGAACTGGAAATCCTGATGCCTTTTGCTGAAATGTGGGCGCACTACATGAGCGGCTTTTTTGTAAAGGCTTACCTGGAAACGGTGCAAGACAGCCAGTTTGTACCCAAGGAAAAACATGACCTGGATGTGATGCTGCAAACCTACATGCTTGAGCGCGCGCTGAAAGACCTGATATCGGAACTGGACAACCGTCCGCATTGGGTGCCTGTGCCGCTGCGCATCATTCAATCCATTTTGCCGGACCAATAAAAATCGGTGTTATACTAAAAGGGAAAAGAGACGTTTTGCAAAACGTCTCTTTTCCCTTTTGTAGTTCATGGTTCATTGTTAATGGTTCATGGCTAACCAGAAATGATTTAAACGTCTCCATTTGCATTCTTTATGGAGTTTAAGATTTATAGAAAAGCAAACCTCTCTTTTCCTTTTACACAATACTATTCACTATTATCAAACGTCTCTTTTTCCTTTTAAAATATTAGTAGCTTTCAACTACAAACTAAAGACTGTAAACTGGAAAACTACTTTCCTCTTTTCTTCTCTTAGCATCAAAAATCAAACTCTCGCTTATGCATGTTCCATCGGATGCCTGCAGAAATAATGGTGGTATTGTTAGATGGAATCAGGGCACTTTCGCTGCTCACTTTGCGCACCACGGCGTTGCCTTCAATAAAAAGATTTTGCTTCAGCTCATACGAAAGTAAAAATGAGGCATAAGCCGTTTTGGTACGCGCACCGCCGCCAATTTCAAAACCATTTTCCTTAGTGCGGTATGGCGGGCGGTTGGGCAGCAAAATATTACCGCCCCAGTTTACGCTGTCCACATCTTTGCCTTGCGTGTAATAAATAGCTTTGGCCTGCAGCATCCAGCGCGGTGCGGGCTGGTAGCGCGCTATTCCAATAAACTCCTGGAAGTTGGCGCCCAGCGGGTGCGCCAGTGGCTGGTTGTAGTGCGAGTAATTAGCTACTGAGTCGCCATGCGAATAAGTAAACGGACGTACGCGGTTTATTTCACCCTGCAAGTCTAAATTAGAAATACCAAAGGCATCAATGTATTTAGCGCCCAGCTGCAACGCCCACTTGTTGGCCCACCAGCCATCGCGCTTGCGTATCTGCCCCAGGTTAAATTCATCCAGCAAAAACTGCGCATAAAACTGAAAGGATTTTGCCACGTTTGCTTTGGCATCAAAACCGGCTACGGCGTTATCAAAGCTGCCATTTTGCTGTTCAATAGAGCGGTAAAAAATGACAGGATTTAAGTATCCAAAATCAAACTTGTCTTTTCGGCCAAAAATAATGCCTTCAAACAGCCCTACATTGAGCCATTTGGTGAGTGCAATATCCAGGTGGTGCATGGCCGCGTATTTTTTTGGATACAATGTACTCGCCGCCTGACGGTTGGCACCGCTTAATTCCATAAACAGGTTCTGGTAATTAAACTTCCAGATGCGGGTATTCAATTTTAAAAAAACCGTGTTGTTTGAAAAATCGGATAGAAACAAACTGCGGTGGCCATTGCCAATAAAATTGCGGTCGTAGCCAAAAGCAATATCAATATACTTGGCGGCATTGAAAGTGATGGTACCACGTGCATCAAAATAATCGTAGCCATCCCTCTTAAACACCTGGTAAAAACCGGCACCGGGCACCGCCCTTCTTTCATCCTCCCACTGCTGCACATACAGCGGCGTGCGTTCCTGGTTTTCGGTTACGTAAGCCGAAAAACCTACCTTGTTGGCAATTCGACCGCGCAGTGAAATGCCACGCGTGTTTAAGAAAAGTGTTTGGTCGTTATCCTGCTCTTTCGATAAACTCAGTTGCAACACCGGGTTTACCGCCAGGAAAAAATCTTCCGAATAAGTTTCATAAAAGTTGGCCGGTGTTTGGTAAAAGGTTTTACCTAATGGCTTTTTGGATGCATAATCAGTACGGCTGCCACTGGCCCACTCCAGGTTATTTACCAT
>CBDTUH010000410.1:0-2712 GCA_965363375.1 uncultured bacterium | reverse complement strand
GCTGTACCCACCGGTATTGAAGTAGGACAAATTAAACAGGTAATGCAAAAGATACCGCTTGTGAAAGAGGTACACCACATACACATCTGGCCGCTGAGTACCACCGAAAACGCGCTAACGGCACATGTAATTGTTGAAGAGAACCTGCCACCCCACCAAACCAAAACCCTGGTTGATAAAATAAAGCATGAATTGGAACACCAGCAGATACACCACAGCACCATTGAAGTGGAATACGATACTAAAACCTGTGAAGAACCCATTTGCAAAACTTAAAAAAACAGAAAATGAAAACATATCAATTCAAAACAAACATCAAATGTGGTGGCTGCATTGCTGCCGTAACACCTTACCTCAATTCCAATAACGAAATCAAACACTGGAGCGTAGATACAGAGGATAAGGACAAAATATTAACGGTAGAAACGGAAAACCTTTCCAATGCTGATATTTCTGAAAGAGTTAAGCAGGCAGGCTACCAGGCAGAGCCCTTATCCTAAAAAATTTTTAGCCATCAAAAGGAAGGAAGAATCAAAAACAAGAAGATGAAAAAGATAACATTAGCTATCTCATTAATAATAGCCGCTACTATGCTGCAGGCGCAGGAGCATCAGCATGGACATACTAAAAAAGAAACTGTTCCGGTAAAAGATACCGTTCCAAAGAAAAAGGCAGAAGCAGCCGCGCACGACCATGCTACACATGACCACGGCGCACCGCAAAAGCAACAGGCTGCACAACCCCGCCACAACATGCAGGAAGGTGAAGACCACGGTGCCCACAATATGTCACATGCATTTTCACGCAACCTGCCTATGAACCGCAATGGTTCGGGTACCGGCTGGCTGCCCGACGAGTCGCCCATGTATGGCTATATGTATCACAAAGGCGACTGGATGTATATGCTGCACGGCAACCTTTTTATCCGCTACAACAAGCAAGACCTGTTAAATAAGGGCAGCCGCGGCGACGCAAAGGTAGATGCACCCAACTGGGCTATGTTGATGGGTCAGCGGCCGGTAGGCAAAAAGGGCTTGTTTCATTTCAATGTAATGGCATCTTTAGATCCTGTAATTGCCGGTGGCGAAGGTTATCCGCTGCTTTTTCAAACCGGTGAAACCTGGAAAGATGTGCCACTTGTAGACCGGCAGCACCCGCACGATTTGTTATCCGAACTTTCGGTTAGCTATGCGCATGCGCTGTCGCCCAAAGCCGATGTTTTTGTATATGTTGGCTATCCCGGCGAGCCGGCTCTGGGCCCGGTGGCTTTCATGCACCGCCCATCTGCATTATCAAATCCTGATGCAACTCTTTCCCACCACTGGACCGATGCCACGCATATTACGTTTGGCGTAGCCACATTAGGTGTGCGTTATGGCAATGTAAAACTGGAAGGCTCTAAATTTACCGGCCGCGAACCCGATGAAAACCGTTACGATTTTGACAAGCCAAGGTTCGACTCCTGGAGTGGAAGGCTTTCTTATAATCCTACCAAAAAATTAGCTGCGCAGGTATCGCATGCCTTTATTAAAGAACCAGAACTTATACATCCCGGCGAAAATGTTAAGCGCACCACGGCATCACTCACTTACAGCACCAAAGTGTTTATGAACAACTACTTTAGCGCTACAGCCTTGTGGGGCGTTAATAAAAAAGACCATGGCGATGGTGAGAACGCCGTACTGGTAGAAGGTACTTACACCGAGCGCAAATGGAATATTTACAGCCGCTACGAGTGGGTGCAGAAATCAGCTGAAGAACTGCAGCTGGACGAAAACATTTACGGTCATCATGCTGTTTTCCCGGTACATGCATTTACGGCCGGCGCCAATTACGATATTTTTAATATTGGTAAAACTAGGTTTGCCTTGGGTGGTCATTTTACATTCTTTAATCCTGACAAAGAGTTAAGTAGCCTTTATGGGCAAAACCCAATTGCGGGTCAGCTGTACCTGCACATTTATCCAAGCCGCATGAGCAACTGATTTTTATCATCTATTATAATTTAATGGCCCGGTGGTCTGGTTATTGTGCAAAAAAAAGTATTGTTTAACCCATAAACCATAACACTATGGCAGGATATCACGAGTACCAGAGTTGTATTGACGCTTGTTTGCGCTGCGCTGCTATTTGCAATCATTGCGCCGCCAGCTGCACCGAAGAAGAAGATGTAAAAATGATGGCCCGCTGCATTCGCCTCGATATGGAATGCGCCGCTATCTGTTATGCCGCTGCACAATTAATGAGCATGGGCAGCGATAAGGCTAAAGAAATCTGTCGCATTTGTGCCGACATTTGCGAAGCCTGTGGTGCCGAATGTGCCAAACACAAAACAGAACATTGCCAGGAGTGCGCCGAAGCCTGCAAACGCTGTGCTGAAGAATGCCGCCGTATGGCCGCTTAATTTTAAAAACGTCTGTTTTTCCTTTTAATTTTTAAAGGGGAAAACAGACGTTTTGCTACCTATACAACCACCAATAACAACGCTGTATTTTTTTATACAACACCCGCGCTTTACCTTTTAAGCCTGGATTGCAAACCTGTGCCTGCATTCAAAAACGTCTCAAAACCCTTTTAAGAATCTGTATTGCATGCCGCAAACATTTGGATTGCATTTTAAGGATACGCTTCTATGATGTAACTTTCTTTCAAATTCTGTAGCATGGAAATGAAAGAAACTTTTCTGCAAACAATAAACGCGGGCTATAATTT
>CBDTUH010000409.1:0-2759 GCA_965363375.1 uncultured bacterium | reverse complement strand
TGCGGCTGCAACAAAAAAATTACCACCAACCACAGCGTGGAAGAACAGTACATGCAGGCCATTATACACGAGTGGCACTTGTACCGTACCGTAATGGGCGAGTCGCCCATCATCCGCGAAATACACCTGGGTGGTGGCACGCCTACTTTCTTTTCGCCTAAAAACCTGGCGCGACTTATCAATGCCATTTTTGAAAAATCGCTCATTCATCCCAAACACGAGTTCAGTATAGAAGGGCATCCTAACAATACCACACCTAAACATTTAGAAACGCTTTATAACCTGGGCTTCCGCCGCATATCGTACGGCGTACAGGACAATGACTCTACTGTGCAGCGCGTGATCAACCGCATACAACCTTTCGAAAACGTAAAGGCGGCTACCGAAAACGCCCGCAAAGCAGGTTTTACATCCGTCAACTTCGACCTGATATACGGACTGCCGTTGCAAACCATGGAAAGCATGCAGCGCACTTTGGAGCAAAGCATCAGCCTGCGCCCCGATCGTGTGGCATTCTACAGCTATGCGCACGTACCCTGGACTAGCCGTGGCCAGCGTCTTTTTGACGAGAATGATTTGCCCGACGCTGACCTGAAAATGAAATTGTATCAATTAGGCAAAAAGATGTTTGCCGAAGCGGGCTACCACGATGTGGGCATGGACCACTTTGCACTGCCAGAAGATGAACTGTACAAAGCTTCAAAGGCAGGCAAACTGCACCGCAACTTTATGGGCTACACTACCCAAAACAGCGCTATGCTTCTAGGCCTTGGTGTTAGCAGCATCAGCGATGCCGGCACTGCCTTTGCGCAAAACGAAAAAACATTGGCCAACTATTACCAGGCCATTGCCAATAATGAACTGGCTGTAGCAAAAGGCTATTTTTTAAGCGACGAAGATGTGGCATTCCGTAAATACATTCTGGACATCAGCTGCAAAGGAAAAACCACCTTTCAGCTGCAGCACATGGAACTGTTAAAGAACTTTACATTTCCGGAACTGAAAAAATTTCAGGATGATGGGTTGATAGAATGGAGCGCCACCGGTGTGCAGGTAACGCCATTAGGAAAAAATTTTACCCGCAACATTTGCAGCGCTTTTGACCTTCACCTGATTCGCAATAAACAACAAACAGAAAAACCAATATTCAGTAAAGCCATATAAAAACATATCCTATACTCGTGTAAAGCCAATTCCTTTTCAGGAACATGAAGTTTAAACCGTTCGTTTTTTTATTTTAAAACACCCCGAATTCTTTCGGGGCGTTTTATTTGATTAGATGGCAAAAGGAAAAAGAGACGTTTGGATATTAGTTCAAAAGTTCACCCGCTCAAGCGATCACAAGTAAAAAGGAAAAACAGACGTTTCTCATCTTTGCGGCTTTGCTCCTTGGCGTTTTTGCGTGAAACCATAAAAAGAAAAAAGAGACGTTTTGTTTTCCGATTGCCCAATTCACCATTGACCATTCACAAAAGGGAAATGAGACGTTGTTACAGCCACATAATTCAGAGCCAGCGCTTTTTTACATACATTATTATACCTGTACAAGCTACCAGCAGTAAACCCAGTGTAGTGGCTATTAAAATAGTGTTGCGCAATCCTTTGCCACTCCACTTTTCTGCGTAATGATGCATATGCAAATTACTGAACGAAAACCGCTCTGCCCTGTCTGCCCCATTTACAACAGCAGCAACAATACCTGTAGATGTTTCAATAAAATAACTTTCACCGTTTTGATAAGCCACCTGCACCACCGGCAGGCGTTTGTTCATCATACTGTATTCAGCATTGAAAGCCGTTATTTTCTTTACCAATTTTACATCATCACGCTTGATCAAACTTCCTGCCGCGTGTTGTGCATATTGACGATCGCCTTCTGCTAATTCCTTTCCGGCCGACTGATGAATATATTTTTTTACCGGTTTGCTTTGTGCATTTACTGCCGTAAGCTGCCAATACATTTCATCATTCATTTTAACAGCCGATATATTGCTCAACTGCTCCCCTGCTTTTAAATTTTTAGTTAATTGTTGTAGGGAAAAATGTAACTCATCCGGTGTAAAAGATGCCGCGTATTGCAATCCCTTTTTTCTGCTATCATCCTCTACTTTTTTAAGCGCATGCCAGCCACCGCTAAAAGCATACAACATGGTAGTAGCTAAAAAAATATTGCCGGTTATCCGGTGGGTGCGTTTAGCCCATGTTCTTTTCTGTACGGCACTTTTTTTCCTGGCCTTGCTGATGTTGTAAATGTAAAAACCAAAAAAATAGAACTGGCCAGGCAAAGCAGGGAGAAAAAACCTATTAAAACGCTTTTAACTTTTCCCATCCCGTTTAAAAATGACCAGCTGTGTGCCAGGCTGAAGAATCTGCTAAATGCTGCTTTGCGCCTGTCCACCGCATAAACCATCTTGTCGGTGCCGGTTTCTACATACAGCCGAATACTATCCTTTCTATCAAACGAAACTTTGAAAACCGGAATTATTTTTTGGCTGCCTTTGTACTCTGCATCAAAGGCTTTCAGCTGCTTTACTTCGGTAACCGCGGCCTTTACAACTTCTATATTTGAAGCCTGCTTAAAATAACTTTCACCACCATGCTGATGGTGTTCGGTGTTTCCGTTTTTATTAGCAACATGTAAAAACTGATGCGCCAGGTATTCTGCATATAAAGCATCGCCACCTTTCAGCCAACTGCCATCTGCACAAGACAGGTATTGCTTTTCACTTTTATCTTTCAACGAAAGTTGGTAATAATAT
>CBDTUH010000408.1:0-2777 GCA_965363375.1 uncultured bacterium | reverse complement strand
TGCCACCAACCCCGATACCCGCCAGTACATTATGGATATGTATCATTACATGCACATCAACCACCCGCAGTTTCTGGTGGTGGACAATGATGGCTGGCAACATATTTCGCACGAAGGCCGCCTGAAATCGGACCTGCTGACGGCGCACCTGTACACGCCCGAACTTACGCGCTGGCGAGAGCTGCTGGATGCTATTGTAGGCGGGCAGATGGAAGGCGTAGCCGCTTTTCCGCTGGTGGTGGGCGATCCGTTCTTTTACAAAACACAGCTGCCCGTGGTGGTGAGCGAGTGGGGCGGCTTTGGCTTCCCCGATTATGGCGGACCTAAGGATGATGCCGAGCGTGCCGAGCAGATAAAACTGTTTAAAAAGGAGCTGCGCAGCCGCGCCATTGCAGGCGATGTGTACACGCAGGCTACTAATATAGAAGACGAGCGCAATGGTTTGATTGATGAAAAAACCGGCGCCCTGAAAGTGCCGGCAGGCCTGCTCAACTCACGCAATGGCGACACCGCTACCGATTGATTTACTTTCATTATTTAAAAGGGCAAGAGACGTTTTTTTGGCAATCTTACAAAAGCTAAAACGTCTCTTGCCCCTTTTGCTTTTTTAAGTATTGATATGACTGCGCCGACCCAATCTTAATTTTCCATCTTTAATTTTTCATTCCTTTCCAAACGTCTGTTTTTCCTTTTGTTTTTTTCAACATTACAAATTGCCGTTTTTTATATTTAAATTAGAATAACATTTAGCGGCACCACGCTCCTGCCTTTTGAAAAAAACAACATTTATCTGCACCTGTTGTTGAAAAGGAAAACAAAGATTTTAAATCCGGTTCCCGGCACTTTTACTACTGATACAAAACCAAGCTTATGCGCAAACTGCTTCTGCCCGCCCTGGCCACCCTTTTCTTTTTTTCGTGCGCCCGCATACCCATGCAATCCGTTAGCCTGATGGAGGCGGTGGAAACAGAAGGCGCACGCATGCACAGCATCAACATGGCACTTTTGCACAGCATGTTCCGCGAAAAAAAAGAGATGATCAACACTTTTATTGAGAACGAATACACACCCGCACTGGTAGAGAATTTTAAAAAACAGCTGCCTGCCAATGCCGATTACAAAACCGACTTTGCGGAAATGGTGCAAAGCCTGATGCCGCACATTAACGCACGAAAAGACTCGCTGCTGCGCGCGCTGGACGAAGAGCAGTTTAAAATAATGGACCAGATGCAAACCGACTATGCCGTGTACGAGCATGCCGTGGGCGAACTGAAGCGCCTGCTTACATCAGCCGCAAAAGTAGATGCAGAAAAAAAAGCCCTGTTTGATACGGCACGCATGGTTAGCAACAACCGGGTAAACCTAACAGAAATTGAAGCGGCGCTCGACAACTTTATAATATCGGGCGGCAGTGTAGGCAGCAACATTCAAAAACTTTCTCAAACCGTTAATTCCTTTCTCAAAAAATAAAAAATATGGGAAACAAGTACGAGGCCCTTGCCAGCCAGGCTGCCGAAATGACCGACGCACAATTTAAAGAACGCTTTGCCACGCTTACGCGCCTTAACATTAAAGACCTCGAAAAAATAATGAACGATACCGGCATCAGCCACCACGATATGGCCGAACTGCTGAAAGAAGTAAAAGCCGCCAGCCAAACCAACGAAAAAAAAGCAGCTGCCATTAAAAACATCAACGGCGGCGTAAGCACGCTGATTGCGATGGTGAAAACGTTTTTGTGATGCACAAAAATTCAAAAGTGAAAACTGAAAACCGTGAAGGTAAAGCTGCCTGTTAAATGGGTGATGCAAAAGAAAAATCAGACGTTTTGTAGCTAAGAGATAGAAAGAGGAAAATAAGAAAAAGAGAGCTTTAAACTTTGCGCTTTTGCATGAACTTTAAAAAGGAAAAAGAGACGTTTGTAATATCGGACAGGAAACAAGAAATATTGAATGATGAAGTTATGAATTGTCAATAGTGAATGGGAAAATGTTGAACGTTCGACGCTCAAGTTTGAATGTTCAATTATAAAAGGAAAAACAGACGTTTTTATAATCCGACCAATGCTTTTCAATTTAATTAATCCGCTGTCAAAAGGAAAAAGAGACGTTTTCAGTGCCCATCAACATTTTCTTTTCAACTATCTTTTGTCAACTTAAAAAACCGGGCAGGTAATCAATCCATGCGTAGAGCTGTAGCCGCTTAAAAATACTTTGTACGAAAGCGAGAGCTCGTAACCGCCGCGGCCGCGGCTGGCCGATGTGAGTTTCGATATGTTGGCATCATAGCTCATGCCTATTTCAAAGTTATTGTAATTGAGTTTTACCACCGGCACCGCCGCATCGTTCAGCCGCAAAAACAAGCCGCCGCTTACCGATACCGAATTGATGTTGGTGCCTTCTTCATACATGTCGGTGATGTGGTACGTGGCCAGTCCGCCCAGCATAATTTCGGTAAAAGGTCCCTGCTTTAAAAAATTGACTTCACCACGAAATTGCAGATCGTCGTTAAACGCTGCTTTAATACCGGCATTGGCCTGGAACTTGCGCATCAGCACAAACTCTTTGTTCATAAAAGTTTCGCTGGGTTTGGTTAAATGAAACAAGGAAACACCCACATAATAATTACCAGCATTGGCTAGTGAAGAAGAAAAACTTAAGCCGGCGGCAAAGTCAGCAAAACCTCTTTTTAGGTAAGCAAAATTTTCTCCCGACGGCGCCGATGGATTGTACTGCCCGCCGTTGTACTGGTTGTCGAACGTAAGGTTCTTATCGTTG
>CBDTUH010000407.1:0-2807 GCA_965363375.1 uncultured bacterium | reverse complement strand
TGAATTGACAGCAATTTTTAAAAAGATGGAGATTGAATATTTAACGCGGGAATTATTCTTCAACCATCGCATTAATCAATTAATTGACGAACTGCTGATTGTATTGGCCCGTAAGCTGTGTAAAAAACAAACACCTTGTACATCACCTTTATTTAATCTTGAGCTGCTTACCCGATCTCTGCAAAATAACCTGGCGTTTAATTGGACACTTGGATCCATGGCTACGCTATTTGGATTGGGTACAACTGCTTTTGCTGAAAAAGTAAAATTGGCTACAGGCTTTTCGCCATTTAATTACCTGATACACCTGCGTGTAAATGAAGCATCAAAACTGCTGAAAAATAGTAAAATGAAAGTGACCGAAATAGCCTTGCATACGGGTTTTTATTCTTCGCAGCACTTTGCGGGCATTTACAAAAAGTTTACTGGCTACACCCCTTCCGAAATGCGTAACAATGCTTTCCATCCGATTTCATAAAAGCTGAAACGCAGATAATGAATTGTAAACACAAAGCCCGGGAAAGGCTTGCAAGTAAATACCTATGGGGCTGTATACACGCATTTTAATTTGCCAATGCGGGTGCGGGCACGGCATCAGTTAGTGGTTGTATTAACTTAAAACAGTCTTTAATTACTTCAATATTAAATTCTTCTGTTGTTTCTCTCGGCTCGCCATCTACATGAAACGGCGCATGCTTTAAGTTTCGTATAGTGAGGTTTGGCGTTTGGAAATACAAGATGTTTTTACTGGTAATATCTTCTACTAATTGTTGCAAGGCATTGTTTCCCCTGATTTGTTTTAAAATAGCAAATGGCAATCTTGCCTTGTTCATCTTTTGCACAATTACAATATCCAGCAATCCATCGTTTAAGCTTGCTTTTGGTGCAATGGTAAAGTTGTTGCCAAACTGGTTGCTGTTTGCAATACAAATAAGAAATGCATCCGTATAAAAAGAAAAGCTGTTGATAATGATTTCAAACTGGTAGGGGTGCGCCTTAAAATAATTGAAGAGACTTTGTTGTGTGTAGGTGAATAAACCTCGTGAAGCTGTATTAGCAAAATCGTGTGCTACCTGCGCATCAAAGCCAAGGCCGCTAAGCATACAACTAAACTCATTATTTATCTTGAAACCATCCACATAAGTGGCTGAACCTTTAAATATAATGTCCAGCGCCCGGGCAGGTTGCCGTGGAATACCGGCACAAAAGGCAAGACCATTTCCACTGCCCATAGGCAAAATGCCAAAATTCACTTTTACGCCCTGCAGTGCTGCAACTACGGCATTTACTGTACCGTCGCCACCCACAAGCACCACATCGGTCACTTTCTCGTTGCGTATTTTATCCTTCAGGTAATCGTAGTGACCGGTAGCATTGGTGTGTAATATTTCGAAGGCTATTTTTTCCTGTTCTGTACGCTGCGCAATGAGTTGTTCAACACTGTCTTTTTTTGATGTACCAGAAACGGGATTTATTAAGTAAAGTATTCTTCTCATTCCTATCAGTTTTATAGCCATTCAATCTTACACAACAAAAATCTTCTAACCCTTACTACGGCTGCTTTCTTTTTATCCTTTGGTAGTGATGTTGTGTAAATGAATAGTGGGGTTTTGGAAGCAGCATATTTTTTCAGCAGGGTCATGGGGAAAGCTGCACTTCCTGAAGCAGCAGGCATTTGCACCGTGTGTAAACTTTTGTCTGCCGCATCGGTGCATTCAATAGTTCTGTTCCAACCAGTGCCACCGGTAAGCTGTGCATATTGAACTGTAAAGTTTGCACCTGTCATTTTTGCCACCGCAGCAGTTTGCAAGCGAACTACTGCTTCGTCATTACCTGGTTTTCCGCTGGCAACAACTTTTTTGTTTATCAGCAGTTTCCAGGTGTCTTCTTCCTGTGCATATGCACCAGCTACCACCAATGAAAAAATTACCATGAAAAATGCCTTCATAACATAACGTTGAAACGTTGCAAACATCACCGGTTTTGCATACCCATACAATTAATCCCGTAAAAATTACCAGCGAATTAACGCACTTGCCCAGGTAAAACCGCTGCCAAAAGAGGTGAGACAAACAAGGTCGCCTTCAGCAATTTTTCCCTGCTGCCAGGCTTCGCACAATGCAATTGGAACACTGGCAGCAGTGGTATTTCCGTAGTGCTGTATGTTATTAAAAACCTTTTCATCTGGCAGCTTTAGCAGCTTTTGCACCATTTGGCTAATGCGCAGGTTGGCCTGGTGTGGTATCAGCATATCTATATCGGCAGTGGTAAGCTTATTCGCTTCCAGGGCTTCCATTACTACTTCAGGCATTTTAACTACCGCTTTTTTAAACACCGCCTGGCCATCCATAAAAGGAAAGTTCTGTGCTTTATCAACCATTGCATGACTCATAAAAGCCTGGCCTATTTCGGCTTCATCAAAGTCGGCAACAGGTTGCTCCTTCATCCAGTGATTACCATGGGTGCCCGGGTTGTACATCGCTAATATTTCTGCGCTTTCTCCATCGCTGTGCAAGTGCGTGCTCAATATACCCTGGCCATTCTTTTCTGTAGCCTGCAACACTACTGCGCCTGCGCCATCACCAAATATTACACTTATGTTGCGGCCTCGTGTACTAAAGTCAAGGCCAAAAGAGTGCTTCTCTGCGCCAATCACCAGTATGTTCTTGTACATACCGCTTTTGATAAACTGGTCGGCCACACTAATGGCGTACAAAAATCCACTGCACTGGTTGCGAATGTCAAGGGCACCAATTTCCCGCATCTTCATTTCGCGTTGCACCAGCACACCGCAACCCGGAAAATAA
>CBDTUH010000406.1:0-2818 GCA_965363375.1 uncultured bacterium | reverse complement strand
GGCGATTCGCGCGCGTGCTTCGTCGTTCGATCGCGCAGGAAATCCGCCGCGCCATTATGGAAGTGCAGGAAAAAGGTTATTACCTCAACAACTTTGTCAACCGCATACTGCTGAAACGCTCGCACGCCAAGCAAAAAACTACGCCATCACTCAGCCACGAAATAACGCTGAACGACAAAGAACGTGATGTACTCCGCTTTATCTGCATGGAATTTACTGCCGCAGAAATTGCCCAGAAAATGGACATTAGCCCCCGCACCGTAGAGGCCATTAAAGACCGGCTGATGGAGCGCTTTGGCAGTAAGAATACGGCTGGCCTTGTATTCTTTGCCGTGAAAAACAACCTGGTAGATTAAGGGAAGTTTAAAAGGAAAAAGAGACGTTTGTTGATTGAACAAGAGCCAAGGAATAATGAATGAATAAGTTGAGAGAATGTTCAATACTCAATGCTCAATTTTCAACTTTAAAAGGAAAAATAGACGTTTTAAAACATTATTCCCTGGCGCTTTTGCAGTAAATGGTAAAAAGGAAAAGAGACGTTTTGAATTTTGGCCAACAATCATCAAATTGAACTTTTTCTTAAATCTATAAATCCCAAATCGTAATTCGTAATTCGCCATTTCTTTCCCCACCTTTGCGCCATGAAATATTATGTGATTGCAGGCGAAGCCTCCGGCGACCTGCATGGCAGCAATCTTATAAAAGAACTCAAAAAACGGGATAGCCACGCGCAGTTTCGTGCCTGGGGCGGCGACCTGATGCAGGCTGCCGGCGCCGAACTGGTAAAGCATTACAAAGACCTGGCGTTTATGGGCTTTGCTGAAGTAATAAAAAACCTGCCCACCATACTTTCCAACATCAAATTCTGCAAGCAGGATGTAGCCCAATATGCGCCCGATGTTTTGATTTTAATTGATTACCCGGGCTTTAACCTGCGCATTGCCGAATGGGCCAAAGCACAGGGTTTTAAAATTGTTTACTACATATCGCCACAGGTGTGGGCATGGAAGGAAAGCCGCGTAAAAAAGATAAGACAAGTGGTAGATAAAATGCTGGTAATACTGCCATTTGAAAAAGAATTTTACGAAACAAAATGGGACTATAAAGTAGATTACGTAGGCCACCCGCTGGTGCAGGTAATAGCTGAAGCTGAAGCGCAGGATAAAACGCTGATTACGCTGCAACCCAGCCACCAAAATGCATCAGACAAATACAGAAAAATAATTGCGCTGTTGCCCGGCAGCCGCCGGCAGGAAATAAGCGTAAAGCTGCCCATCATGCTGCAGGCCAGCAGGCAGTTTTCCAATTATCGTTTCATTATTGCACAGGCGCCAGGGCAGCCCTACGAGTTTTATGTGCCGCTCATTAGCGGCTACAGCAATGTGGAAGTAGCCTCTCCGGGGCAGGCTTATGCGCTTTTAAGGCAGTCAACCGCGGCGCTGGTTACATCGGGCACGGCCACGCTGGAAACCGCGCTGTTTGGCGTGCCGCAGGTGGTGTGCTACAAAGGCTCCGCCATCTCCTACCATATTGCCAAAAGGCTTATTAAAATCAAGTACATATCGCTGGTAAACCTGATTGCCGATAAACCGGTGGTAACCGAATTGATACAGAACGAACTGACGGCTGAAAACGTAGTGCGCGAGCTGGATGCGATTTTGCACAACGAAGCACGCATTCAGCAGATAAAAGAAGACTATAAACGTCTGAAAAACCTTTTGGCCCAGCATGGAAACGCATCAGCACAGGCTGCAGACATCATTACCCGCTTTGCAGGCATTAGCTCCGCACCACAAACTTAACCAGCATAATAAGCAGCGCCAGAATAAACAGTATAAGGCTAAGGCGGTTGATGCCATGCATATACTTTACCCATTGGCTTTTGGGGCGGTTAGGGTCAGGCTTACGCAGGTAAAGGTATTCGGCCAGTTGTTTCAATACACCCATAAAAAAACAGTATCCGTAAAGATACTGTTTATAAAAAAACGATGTTGTTAATTGCTTACGGCGCCGGTGTGTAGCGGCTGCTTTCGCCTTTTTTGTAAGGGCTTCTGAGGTGCACGCTCTCCGGTGATACAATGCCTTGTACGGTGCCGCCTTTGCTTTTGCGCTTGCGCTGGCCGGTCTTTTTGCCAGAGCCTTCAGCAGGGTTGGATAAAAAATCGAAATGAATAAAAAATCTTCCGAAAAAAGTTTTCATTTGTCGTTTGTGTTATAGGTTATTGGACTCTAATTTGGGTCAAAAGTTAGATTGCTTTCCGGTTATTTGCAAGCATTTTCACATTTTACATACATATATTTATTATTTGCATGTCAACGCTTTATGTATCGCAAAGCCGGTATACAAATTTACTGCACTTTGTAGTAATTAAAAATTGCGCCCGGTCAAATAATTGGCTGCTTTTGGTCTGGCTGCTCCTATCCCAAATCATTTTTTCATCAGGGCAAAAACGGGAAATCCGGGTCTTCCATTTTAGAAAGCTGGTAGGCCAGGTTTTCTTCCGAAGTTCGCATGCTGTTGTAGCGCAGCCGCAAAGAGGCGGCGTAGCCATCCAGGTCGGGAAAAAGCGAAGCGCGGTTCAGGTTCATACGCTGCAGATCGCGTATCACCTCTTTTTGCAGTGCTGATGGTAGCTCTATTTTAATGACTGCCTTGGATATTTCGCTACCTAAAAAATGCAGCTGCTGCATAAAAGGTTCGTATGAGTTGGCCGTGCTTACAAAAATGGATTGCTGCAGCGAATACCGGCGGTTCATCCGGAAAGGCTCTACCGGGAAAATGAGGCTGCTTGAATTCTGGTGAAAGATCTTTCTAAAA
>CBDTUH010000405.1:0-2820 GCA_965363375.1 uncultured bacterium | reverse complement strand
AATACCTATTTGCAACTATCTTTATTCACATAATGTGAGTTGTGCAACACGCACAAGGTATTGCCAATATACCGGCAGACAGAACATTATTCAACTTTTGTTCTTTAACCAACATTTGAATAACTTACCAAGCTAACGAAATGCTAATGCCGGTACATCGGCAAGCGCTAATCCGTTAGCGGTAAGTTTTGCAACAGTCTTTCAATGCGCTGAGAAAATTTTAAGTTTCACTTTAGTACAACATTTTGTAGCTTTGTTCAGTGGACAAAAAGCAGAAGCGCCGAACCATTATTTTTTACAAGAGCTACTTTGAGGAGTTCTTCATTAAGCAGCGTGACAAGGTGAAGGAGAAAATAATCTGGACGTTTGATTTGATTGAAGAAATCGAAAAAGTTTCTGAAACATATCTCAAACATCTTGAGAACACGGATGGGCTTTATGAAATTCGGGTGCAGCAAGGCAGCGACATCTTTCGCATTTGCTGCTTCTTTGACCAGGGACAGCTTGTGGTGCTTGCTAATGGCTTTCAAAAGAAGAAACAAAAGACGCCCAAGCAAGAAATTGAGAAAGCTGAAAAAATAAAAAAAGAGTATGAAAGCGAAAAAAAGTAACACCATGACCC
Organism: uncultured bacterium; assembly: GCA_965363375.1. Classification (GTDB taxonomy): domain Bacteria; phylum Bacteroidota; class Bacteroidia; order Chitinophagales; family Chitinophagaceae; genus Flavisolibacter. The sequence goes on along the minus strand of CBDTUH010000405.1, from coordinate 2,198 downwards.
TTGACCAATTCAAGGATAAACATTATGGTAAACGTGGCACTGAGAAGCGTGAAGCATTGGAGGCGGGCTATGAGACCTTTAAACTTGGGGCGATGCTCCATGAAGCCAGGCTGGAAAAAGGACTGACACAGGAAGAACTTGCAGAAAAGGTGGGTACGACAAAGTCTTACATCTCCAAAATAGAAAACGATGTAAAAGAAGTGCGGCTATCAACTCTACAGAAGATTGTTGAAATAGGCTTGGGCGGACGAGTACAGTTATCTATTAAAGTTTAGTGGCAGGAAAACCGACACCGCTAATACTGCATTACTACAAGTGTGGCTGACGTGCTACTATGCAGCTTGACGAATAACGCGGCATCTAATTATCTTTATTGAACTGCATTGCTTTCCCCGTTAGGCTTACACTCATCAAAAGGAAAATCAGACGTTTTTAAAAATTTATTCAGCAGTTGGTGCCGGGCGCGGCGCTATGGTTAAGTCGTCTGCGGCTGGTTCGGGCGAAAACGTCTCTTTTTCCTTTTGCACTTTCTGAAACGGAGACTTCATTAGCTGCACAAAATTTTCGTCCTGCTCGTTGGGGTAGTAGCGGTCGAGTCCGTAGTGTATTTTAGAAGGATCGAGTTTTGAAAAAGTACCCAGCAGCCGGTCCCAGATGGAAAGCACGGCGCCGTAGTTGCTGTCGGTATAAGGCTGCTGCCAGTGGTGGTGCACCTTGTGCATATTGGGCGACACAATTAGATAACTGATGCCTTTATCGAGCCAGCGCGGCAGGCTGATGTTGGCGTGCGTAAACTGCGTGGCTAAAATTAAAAATGTTTGGTATATCATTACCGCATACATGGGCGCGCCGGCCACCAAAACACCGGCTAAAAAAAATAATCCGCGCAGCACACTCTCAAAAGGATGGTGGCGCAGGCCGGTGGTTACATCTACATTGTTATCGGAATGATGAATCACATGAAAGCGCCAGAGGAAAGGCGTTTTGTGCTGTACCAGATGCACCAGCCAGCCGCCAAAAAAATCGAGCACTAAAAAAGTAATGAGGATGCTGCCCAAAATGCCCGCGCTGGTCCACTGTATAATACCCCAATTGGACCCTTTGCTCCAATCAGAAAGTAAAACAATCAGCACCGCAAAGCCGGTATGAATCACCAGGTGCATTAGGGTAAAGGAGAGGTTGATGCCGGCATGGCGCCACTTGTTTTTTTTGTATTGCAGGCTCAGCAGCGGTATGGCGCCTTCAATCATCCAGAGCAGCAGCATGCCGCCCACCAGGTACACCATGCGCTCCACGGGACGTTGCTCCAATGTATTAAAATAGTCTATCAGGCTCTCCCACATAGGTTGGTAGAATTAACTGTTGTAAAAGGTAATCAATTAATCAGCTGTATGCAAGTTAAAAAAGAGGCGCGGCCTGCCCCTACGGAAATCTGCAAAAGCAAAAAGAAAAGTTTTCAGAAATTGCAAAAACGTGAGAGAATTGAATCTTCTATTTCTCACGTTTCACGTCACTCATTCCTGCGCAGGCAGTTCTTTAAAATCGTAGCCGCAGGCGGTGCATTTGTACATTTTTTTCACTTCTACCGAGTCGCCGTGCAGCAGCATGTAGGCCAGGGCGCCCAGCTTGCACTTGTGTTTTTTTGTAATGCTGATGGTGGTAAGGGCGTGGGCTTTGCACACCGGGCAGGCAATGCCTTTCAGGTATTCTTCTTCGGCCTTGTCCATCATATCCCAGGCGCGGGCTACGTGGGCATGGTGCACCATCAGCTTCATGCCGCCAATAGCGGGGCTCAGCAGCGGATCAATCGTAATTACGTTTTCATCCTTCAGGTGGCAGTTGATGTTGTAGTGGCGCAGCATGTTTAAAACAATATTGGCCTCTATGTAATTATCAAAGGAGCGGAGTTGCACATATTCCATAAGCCCATCATTTTACACCGTCCACAAATTTCGGCAAAAAATGCCCAAAAAAAATGCCGGGCTTACACACAGGCAACCAAAAATGTTTAAAATTCCTTTTGGGCAAAAGGCTTGTTGAAAAACAAGAAGGGGTAAGGTGCAAAAGCTTTGGGCTACTTTACAACAACGGCTTAAAAATTGTGCAGTAGGGCCTGCATGGAAAAAGTAAGCGCGCAAGGGCCAAACGAGCGGTACGGGGCTGCCCTAAACCCCGGCCTGCCGGTAAGTGAAAGCGGG
>CBDTUH010000404.1:0-2858 GCA_965363375.1 uncultured bacterium | reverse complement strand
GGTTTATGAAGCCGACAGCGAATTGCGGGACACGGAGAATGTGCCTTTAGACCAGGACATACACGAATACTTTAGGCGGGAAGTGCTGCAACATATACCCGATGCATGGATTGATGAAACCAAAACGGTGAAAGGCTACGAAATTTCCTTTACCCGTTATTTCTACAACTATGTGCCGCCCCGTTCACTGGAAGAAATTACTGCCGAAATCTTTAACCTGGAAAAAGAAACAGAATACCATATACGTATTTATGAATTTGATGTAGATAAAAATGGATATCTTTATTATCTCACTACAGCTTTTGGAGCGTCTAAAAAAAGCACCTGCACCAAGCCTACAGCCATTGCTACTAATTTAAGACTTACTAAACTCACCGGCAACCAGGCGACACTCACTTTTAATGTAAGCGGAAACTATGGTCAGTTTCGCATGCTGATGATGAAGGAAGGCAGCGCTGTTGATGCCGTGCCGCAGGATCTGAAACTATATGCAGCCAATAAAACCTTTGGATTGGGTGCGCAGGTAACACCCGGCAACTATGTTATTTACAGCGGTGTTAATGGTACAACTTTAACGGCAGAAGGCCTGAAGCCCGGCGCTACTTACCATATGTCTTTATACGAATACAATGGCACCAATGCTCCTGTATATTCTGCAGAAGGTGCAACATTTCAGTTTACCGTTCCTGCAGAACCAACGGCTCCAGCTACAGGTGCCTGGTTTGCTTTACATGATGGAAATGCGTTTCGTGCTATATGGCAAAACGGTGCAGGCTCGCACAGGCTGGTTATTGCCAAAAAAGGAAGTGCCGTAACATCCGTGCCTCAAGATTATACTCTTTATACAGCCAATGCCAGCTTTGGAGAAGGAGATGAGTTGACGCCAGGGGAATTTGTAGTATTCAATGGAGATTATAACAGTGTGGATATGAAAAACCTCGATATTGGTTCTGAGTATCACATCGCCGTATTTGAATATAATCTGAACAGCGATGGCCTGCCTGATTACCTCACCTCATCCAAGCTCACCGCTTTTGCCAGTACCTATGGTTATCCAACGGTGCAGGCCACCATACAGGGTGTAAGCAATGTAGAAGCTACTAAGGCTTCCATCAATTTTACAAAAGGCAATGGCGCCAACTGCATTTTTATTATGCGGGAAGGCAGTGCTGTAACCGCAGAACCCGAAGACGAGGTTAAGTACACCGGCAACGCGGTGTTTGGTAATTATCAAATGGGTAATACCGGCAATTACCTGATGGGCTACGCGGCAGCTTCTGGTGCCTATAACGTTAGTGGTTTAAAACCCCTGACCAATTATTATGTAAGCGTGTTTGAATACAACGGTAGCGCCGGGCCGGCTTACCTGCGTCCTGGAGATTCTTATTCTTTTACCACTGCCGATGTACCTGGCGCTACTACACCTACCATTAATGCATCTGCGCCCCGTTTCGAAAGCGTGGACGGCAACAAGTTTACGTTTAAATGGACCAATGGCAATGGCGAAAAGCGCCTGGTGATAGTGCGGAAAGATGTTCCTGTAACTTTTGTGCCATCAAGCACCGTCAGCTATGCAGCTAATGCAGCCTTTGGGCTTGCTGCGGACCTGGGTGACGGCCAGTATGCAGTTTATAACAATACAGGATCGTCTGTGGATATTACCAATCTTGAACCTGCCAGTACGTATTATTTTGCGGTGTTTGAATACAATGGAGCCGCCGGTGCTCTATCTGCCAGCCAGGCTACAGCCATGCCACCAGCTACCATCAGCAGCAATGCAACTGCTGTAACCGGCACCAATGCGGTTACTCTTAATTGGGAAAAAGGAAATGGAACCGGCCGAATGGTGGTATTGAAGGAAGGCACTGCTGTAACCGCCACACCTGTTGATTTGAACGTTTACCCGGCCAATGCGGTTTTTAAAAGCGGTGCGCAGGTGGCAGCAGGTGAATTTGTTGTGTACAGGGGCAGTGGTAACTCTGTAACGGTTACAGGCTTGTCAGCAGAAAAGAATTACCATTTCAGCGTGTTTGAGTATAATGGAATAGAAGCGCCGGTTTATAATGTAACCGCATTGCAAGGCAACGTGGTTATTTCATCGCCATTGCCGGTTACCTGGCGCTATTTTACCGCTGTTGAAAAAGAAGCGGGCATGCAATTATCGTGGGGAACTGCGGCTGAAAGGAATAACAGACGTTTTGTGGTAGAGCGCAGTACGGATGGTGTAAGCTTTACTGATCTGCAAAGTTTATCAGGTGCTAGCAATAGCGATGGGGCAAATGATTACAGCTATATGGATAGCAATGTTCCTTTAGGCAAGGTGTTTTACCGCATTCGCCAGGAAGATGAAGATGGAAGCTATACATGGTCAAAGGTGATAGCCGTTGTAAAGGCTTCCGTAAAAGCAGATTTGCACGTTTGGCCCAATCCGGCAAAAAATGAGTTGCATATAAAAGATCAGGGGAATAGACAGGGGAGTGTAGTATATATATATAATATGCAAGGCCAGCTTTGTCATACCCAAAACTTAACCGGTAGGGGTCAGGTAGATATCAGTAAACTAAAAGCTGGATTGTATCAATTGGTACTAATAAATGGTATGCAGCGTTTTTCAGCCAGCTTTGTTAAGCAATAGTATTACTTATATATAGATTGTATGAGTAAAAGCAAACGTCTGTTTTTCCTTTTAAAAGGAAAAACAGACGTTTTTTTATTCTTTTACAAAAAAGGTTTGGCTGTTAATGTGGAGCTCCTTATCTTTGCGTCCGCTCTTCGAAAAAACGGTATCAAATCTCCAACAAAACGTCTTTTTTCTTTTTCTTTTTTTTGTAAAAGTTTGGAAAAAACTTTGGGTGGAA
>CBDTUH010000403.1:0-2858 GCA_965363375.1 uncultured bacterium | reverse complement strand
CTGTCTTTGCTCAGCATATAGTTTACCGAAATATGCTTGCCCACATCGCGGATAAAGTTTAAAAAGCTCATGCCTTTAAACCAGTCGTAGTTGTTCACCATCACGGCGGCATTGGGCAGCGATTCATCAAAGTTGAGGTATTGGGATAGTTGTTTGGAGATACCTTCCACGTTTTTTTGCAGGGTTTCTTCGTCCAGCAGGGCGCGCTCGGCGGCTTTAAAAGAAGGGTCGCCCACCATGCCAGTAGCGCCGCCCACCAGCGCATAAGGTTTGTGGCCGGCACGCTGCAGGTGTACCAATAATATAATAGGTACCAACGAGCCAATATGCAGGGAGTCGGCCGTGGGGTCAAAACCAATATAAGCCGAGGTCATTTCTTTTTGCAGTTGTTCTTCGGTGCCGGGCATAATGTCCTGTATCATGCCGCGCCAGCGCAGTTCTTCTATCAGGTTCATATCTATTTTTTCCTTTTAGGCGACAAATGTAAGGCAGTTACCGACCAATTTGGGCTAAAATGCCGGAAAAGGCCTACGTTTATATCTTATTGAAAATGCTGTTAATGGGCTATGACATTACGGCCAAATGATTATTTTTGTCCATGCATCCAATATCTATGAGACTACGTCTGCTGTCTATTGCTTATCTGAAATATGCCGGAATGAACTATAAACGTCTGTTTTTCCTTTTGTTCCTATTTTTCTTTTCCTTTTCTGTTACTGCTCAATTTCGTAAATATTCCAATGAGTTTTTGAATATTGGTGCAGGTGCACGTGGTTTAGCTATGGGAAGTGCGCAGGTGGCATCGGTGGCAGATGGTACGGCCGGATACTGGAACCCTGCTGGACTGACCGCTGTAAAAGACCATCCGCATATAAACCTGATGCACGCCGAATACTTTGCCGGCATTGGTAAGTACGATTATGGCAGCATTGCCTTGCCTTCGGCTAATAATAAAAGAACCATTGGCATTACGGCACTGCGCTTTGCGGTGGATGATATTATGAACACGTTGTTCCTTGTGGAACCGGATGGCACCATTAATTATAATAATATACAGTCCTTTTCATCGGCCGATTACGCTTTTATTTTATCGCTGGCGCAAAAACTGAAGGAAACAGAGAATAAAGCCATCAGTTTTGGTGTGAATGCTAAGGTGATACACAGAAACGTGGGTACGTTTGCCAAGGCTTGGGGTTTTGGGCTGGATGCGGGCCTGCAGATGAAGCAGGGGGCCTGGCAATTTGGCCTTTCGGCCCGCGACATTACCACCACTTTCAACACATGGTCTTTCACCTTTACCGAAAGGGAAAAGCAGGCTTTATACTTAACGAATAATGATATACCGGTTAAATCGACCGAAATGACAGCACCGCGCGTGATTTTAGGTGTAGCCCGTAATTTTGACATCAGCAAAAAAATAGGCTTGCTGGCTGAAGCTAATTTCGATTTTACGTTTGACGGCAAGCGCAATACGCTGGTAAGTGCCAACCCGGTGAGTATTGACCCAAAGCTGGGCCTGGAAGCCAACATCAACAACGTATTTTACTTGCGCGGCGGCATCAACAATTTTCAGCAGGCTTTGAAAGACGGCGACACCACCAACCAGCAAAAGGTTTGGATTTACCAGCCTAGTGCCGGTGCCGGTTTCCGGATTCAAAATGTAAAAATAGATTATGCCTTTACCAACCTGGCCAATCAGTCGAACCCATTGTACACGCACGTGTTTTCGCTGCAGCTGGATCTGGTAAATGATAAAAAGAAAAAGAAAAATTAATCCCACCCTCCTCCAAAATGAACTTCATGAAAAAGCTTTTATCCTGTTTATTGCTGTTGACCACGCTGGCAGTGCAAGCCCAGGTGTATAACAATGAATGGATAGACCATAGCAAAACCTATTATAAATTCAAGGTTGGCAAAACCGGCATGTACCGCATACCTCAGGCCACGCTGGCTGCTGCCGGGTTAGCAGATGCGCCAGCCGAGCATTTTCAGCTTTGGCGCAATGGGGTAGAAGTACCCATTTACACATCTGCTGCAACTGGCTCTTTAGCAGCAACGGACTTTATTGAATTTTGGGGTGTGATGAATGATGGCAAGCCTGACAGAGCTTTGTACCGCGACCCCAGCTTTCAGTTGAACGACAAGTGGAGCCTGCAGACAGATACCGCATCTTACTTTTTAACGGTAAATCCAGGCGGTAATAATAAAAGGTTGGTAAGTACCGCTAATAATGTTGCCGGCAATAACCTGCCTGCGGAGCCTTATTTTATGTATACGGTGGGTAACTATTTCAAAAATCGTATTAATGGAGGTTATGCCATCAATGTAGGGCAGAACCTGTATTCATCCTCCTACGATAAAGGCGAGGGTTATTCATCACCAGATATTACTACTGGCAACTCCAACAATTTTACTTTCAGTAACTTGTTTATAGCTACTGGTGGCCCTGATGTAAAGTTTAAAATTACCGCTTCGGGTAATGCACTTTATCCACGTTTTGCACGGGTGCGCGTAAATGGTGATTCAGTGCTGCGTTTTCCATTTGACTTTTTCAATTTTGCTACTGATTCCACTACTTTTCCTGTAAGTAAAATTGCTACAAACTCGGCTGCTATACAGGTTACCAATATCTGTAACCTCGATTCTTGTGTAACCAACGACCGGATGGTGATTCATCAATATGAAATGACCTACCCGCGCCAGTTTAATTTTGGAAACCAGACAAGTTTTGAATTTACATTACCTGCCAGTGTGGTTGGCAACTACCTGGAGATCAAAGGCTTTAATGCTGGTGGCGCTACGCCTATTTTATACGATCTTACAAACGGCCAGCGTTATTTAGGAAATACAGCTACCGC
>CBDTUH010000402.1:0-2867 GCA_965363375.1 uncultured bacterium | reverse complement strand
GTCGTATTGGTAAGGTGGGTCTACCAGCGTGCCGCGCGGGTACATAATGCCGGGCACGCCACGGCCGCGAATGTCCAATTCATCAGGATGGTCAAGGCCAATGGTATGGCCGTATTCGTGCGCGGCGGTGGTGGAGCCCTGGTATAAGTTCTCCAGCAAAAAATAACCGCTGTTGCTGCCCACACCATCTACAAACGAAATGTTACCCACGGCAAATGCTTCAATACGGAAATAATTGTTGCGTGCATCCACATTCTGGTACACCTCCAACTCGGTAATGTGCGGCTGCAGCGCCGCCGTTATTTGAAATTGTACCTGCAGCTTTTCGCCATTCATCACTACTGTTGCCTGCGGATGGTTCCACATTGTTTCTATTTCATCGCGTATTCTTTCGGTCAAAACTTCATCAGCCGCATGGCCGTAGGTGATGATGTGCGAGTAGATGGTGAGTGTTTTTGCCCTGTAATCAATTTGTGCTTCGCCCATTGGTGTAACTTAAATCTTTATTAACAGAAGATGCAATTTATTTGCCGCTACAACTAACTGTTTATGAAACCAATTCTAACAATTTCCCTTTTCATTTTTTTATTGGCATCGTGCCGAAAGAGCAAGCTAGCCCAGCCAGCGCCTGTGCCTGTGACGAAGCAAGTAACCTTCAACATTTTTGCCGCCAAAGATTATAACATGGAAGCCAGCGGCTCACCATGGAAATGGGCCAGCGGCACTGTAAAACTTTCGATAGAAAAAGCAAAAGCAGGTGAAGAAAATCAACCTGTTTGGGACACTATTTTTATAGAGCGCCCGCTGGTGCAATACCCGCTGCAGACAGCAAAGTTTGAAGTGATAAAAAATGTAACTGTGCTGGAACCCGGTGAACAGCTACTGGTAAAGCAGGAAGTGGTTTATGGCGTGTCTGGACTGGAGCCGCAGCGCTTTGGACGTAGCTATAATTTATTAGCACCACAGCAACAGCTGCAAGTGAATGTTGAGCTGTAGTGTTAACGCATTTTAACAGTTGATACTTCTTTTTTGGCAGTTCGTGTAAAAGACAACAAAATGTTAAGCCAATTGTTTTTCCTTTGTACCATCAACGTAAAACTATGCTGAAGTATTTGGGAATATTACTGCTGGTGCTGATGACGGCCTGCAGTAAAAATAAGGATGGCGAACTGCAGGAGCAGCCGGTGGCTAAAAAAGTGGAATTTCATATACATGCCAGCCAGCAGTATGCCGGCCCTGCCTACGAGGGCGTGACAGCCGAAGTAAAGCTGGCGGTTTATAAAATCAATTACCGCAACGGGCAAACGCAGCTGCTGTGGGAGACATCCTACGAGCCGCGCCCGCTGGCCAGCTATCCGCACCTGCCGCAAAAAATATTGATAGAAAAAGAATACGAGATAATGGAAAGTTTTGAAAAACTGCAAGCAGTGTATTCCATTGTATACCATACGCCGCAAGGCCCCACCATGGAAACAAGAGCTGAAGAACTGGTGCCCGGCGATAACTTTGCTTTTTTGGATGTTGATGTGTAGCTGAAATAACAACAACCAAAAAATAAAAAGTGGGAACGAAACCCCGTAAGGTTTCTTCCCACTTTTGTTATTTTAAAAACGTCTGTTTTCCCTTTTAAATCGCGGATCACACGGATTTCGCGGATAGGCCGTTTAAATTATAAAATGCCCGTTGCTAATAAAACGTCTCTTTTTCCTTTTGCTTTTGTCTCACGTTTCACCTTTCACGTCTCACATTATTTAAAACGTCTCTTTTCCCTTTTAATTCCTAACTGGCTTGCCGCCTTTCAATACGCTTTGAATCCGCTCCAGCGATTTGCGCTCGCCGCTGAGCGATAAAAACGCTTCTCTTTCCAAATCCAATAAATACTGTTCGGTTACCAGCGTAGGTTCGCTCAGGTCGCCGCCGCACATCACATAAGCCAGCTTGCGGGCTACCAGTGCATCATGGTCGGTAGCGTAAGCGGCGCGGTTCATGCCATGTATGCCGGAGTAGAGTGCGCCAAGTGCGCTGCGGCCCAGCACTTTTATATCTTTTCTTTGAACAGGCATAGTATAGCCGCTGTCGTACAGTTCTATTACCGAGCGTTTGGCTTCTGTTATGCGGCGGCTTTGGTTCAGCGCCACTTCATCCAGTCCTTTCCTATATATGCCCAGGTCAAAAGCTTCAAAGGCCGAGGTGGCTACTTTGGCGGTAGCAATGGTTAGAAAACGGTTTTTAAGCGTAATGGTTTCGGGTTCGTCCTCGTGCATTTCGTCAGATGCTCTTAGCACAAATTCTTTAGTACCGCCACCACCGGGAATCAATCCAACGCCCAGTTCTACCAGGCCGGTATAAGTTTCGGCTGCAGCACAAACTTTATCACTGTGCAGGCTCATTTCGCAGGCGCCGCCCAAGGCCAAACCATGCGGGGCCACCACCACGGGCACCGATGAATAGCGCACGCGCATCATGGTGTTTTGAAATTGGCGAATGGCAAAATCCAGCTCGTCCCATTCCTGCTCAATGGCGAACATAAAGATCATACCCACGTTGGCACCGGCACTAAAGTTGGCGCTTTCGTTGGCGATGACCAAACCTTTAAAATCCTTTTCGGCCAGCTCAATGGCTTTGGTAATGCCGCTGAGTACATCGCCGCCAATGGAGTTCATTTTCGTATTCCACTGCAGGCCCAGCACACCATCGCCTATATCGTACACGCCACAGCTGGCATTCTTCCAAACGGGCTTGTTGTTTTTAAGAATAATAAAATGTTAATACTCATATAAGTATAATTTTTTAATAAATACTTTAAAATTATGATTTTAATCTTCTTAATTTTTTATTTATGAAAAATTATAAATTATTATATTTTA
>CBDTUH010000401.1:0-2885 GCA_965363375.1 uncultured bacterium | reverse complement strand
GGACTCTATAAGAGTTAAAGTAGGTTTAATCATTGTTGCTATTTAAATTTCACCGGAACTTGTTGTACAAGTTTTATGCTTGATTATGACTGGTATGAAGGCCTGTTTGCATCTGTTCCACCTGCGCCACTGTTCATTCCACCGCCAGTATTCATTCCTGAACCTGCAGTTGAACTTCCGTGCCCTGTAATGCTGTCTGCCATAGAAGAGGCTTTCTCTTTTCCTTTGTTGATAAGGTCAGCAGCGCCTTCTCTTGCACTTTCATATTTGTCGGCGATGCCGTCCACTAAATCAGAAAATTTTGATTTTAGGTTGTCAGCGATGTCTTTGCTGCCTTCACCCAATTTTCTTCTTGTTTCGGTACCGGCTTCAGGCGCAAATAAAACACCTAATATGGCTCCGGCTGCAGCCCCGGCCAAAACACCTAATAAAACCTTTGATCCTGAATTCATAATAATTGATTTTAAGCGTAAATAATAGTTTTAAATTTTTTACTACGATATGTTTTAAAAAAATAATGCCACAATATGAATGTGTTACCTATATGAAGGCCTCCTTTCACCACTTTTATGTGCCTGCGGTTGTGGAATAAATTTCCCAGCAGAAAAGTAGCCTATTAGCAGCAAAAAAGCTAGCACTATTTGCCAACCGCTAAATGGCACAGTATTTAAAACAGGAGATTGTTGCGCAGCGAAAGGCTACACTTCTTATATTTTATTTTCACCCTGCTGAATAAAGAGCACGCTAAAAATTACCTGGGAAAACAAAACGGGTAGGCAGTTAAATGCTCGTTTATCTTTTTAAGTCTATGCGGCAGCTAAATAGTACATATTGAAACCTGAAATTATAGGCATAGTTGCCGGCATTTTTACCTCCACCTCTCTGCTGCCTCAACTCGTAAAGATCATCAAAGAGAAAAAGGCAAAAGCCATTTCGCTAGGCATGTTATTCGTGCTTATGACCGGTATAGCCTTGTGGATATATTATGGCATTTTGAAGGAAGATCTCCCTATAATATTCACCAATGCATTCTCGTTGCTGCTGAACATTGCGGTGGTCGTATTTTCAATAAAATACAAACAAAAAGAGCCGGCAGGAGAAGAATAAACCTCTTACGCTTATTGCCTGCCTCCAGTATATGAAATGTGTATTGGCACCAGTTTTTAATAGTCTAGTACTTACATATAAAATTACGATTATGAACAAGAACTTATTACTTACATCCCTTTTATTAGCTGGTTTAACGCTTACCAGTTGCGAAGCCATTGGAGACATCTTTAAAGCAGGAATGTGGATGGGTGTTATTGTTGTAGTACTGGTGATAGCCGTTGTTCTCTGGCTGATTAGAAAGGTAAGAAGGTGATCATTGCTTCTCAATGAGGTACTTCCAATATCGGCGCGGCACATGTTGAATATGGAGTTTCAGATTTTTGCGGGCTACAATATTGGTAGCAGCAAAATAACCTTTCCAAAGCTCCTGGTATATTGCTTCCTTCTCATCAAACATTAAGTTCGATGAATTTTCAAATTTTTCGTTGAAGCTTATTGTTATGTCTTCTACTTCGAGCAGGTTATAGTATAAGCCTGCATTACGTTTGGTATCGTAAATTATCCATTGCTGATCGGCATAGCGGTCTTTAAAGTGACTGATGAGCAGCGGTAGTACATTGAAGTCGGGCGCTATAGTTGCAAAGTAAATATTGTCTTTGGTGAGGCGAAAGCGGATGAAAGCTTCCATCCGGTGTTTTTCGCGATGCACCTTGCGTTCTGTTTGCGCCACTTGCAATACATACAAATTAGAGAAGTCGTTGTAAACCTTCCGGGTCGTTCCAAAAAGGTATTGCGTGTAGCCCAATACTATTTCTTCCCTGTTTGGCAACTCTGATAAAAAGACACAGAACACATCGTGTTGCACCTTACGTCCACCTTTAGCTTTCAGTCCTTTCCACACCCGTGTTGCTTTTTCCGGCTGGGTTTCTACATGCCTAACCATGCCGAATAAAGATAACAGCGGGTCGCTGGCCGGTTGAATACGGGAATGAAAAAGGCGGTGTTCAAAGACCTCAAACACACAAGTGAGCAACCCATCAAAACTACCGTCGTAAGTTAGAATACCCTGAGTTGGATCTGGCTGTGGAGTAGGTGGCGTAATAAGCAATTTACAGTTCGATTTTGTATACAGTTAATACGTGGTACCCTGCTAAATTGATCTTCGTTTTCATGACAAATAAAACGAGACGGTTTTGGCCTTGCTGTGTAGTTCGGCCGACTGCTCCTGGAGAAGAGAAATTTAAATTGAGCTATCCATCTTCTGTTTTTTCCTTATTGTACTGCCCTCTCCTGTTTCAAAAAATATTCTGCCTGCTACTGTTTTTTCAAAACTCTTTTTAAGTTTTCTTGAAAACCCCGGTGGGCATTATGATTAGTAAACCCTATCCGAATAATTGCAATTGATTGGTTTGCTTCACCTGGAATTTAGATGTTGACTCAGCAAGAATAAACTGTCTTATTTTAATGGGATCATACTCACGATAGGTATGTGCCCGTTCACTGCACAACAAAAAGTACTTAGCCCGGTTTATGGCGACACCCATTTTGGCCAGGTGCTCCCACGTAAGTGGTGAAAACGATCGGGCGGCTAAAATCTTGTTCACAGACTTCATTCCCAAACCTGGTACCCGCAGCAGCATGTACTTATCTGCCCTTTGTACATCTACCGGAAAGTGGTGCATGTTGCGCAGCGCCCAGCTAAGTTTAGGGTCAATATCCATATCCAGCCATGGCGTATCCTGTCCAAGCAACTCATTTACCTGGAAACCATAAAAGCGCATCAGCCAGTCAGACTGGTACAGCCTGTTTTCGCGTAATACAGGAACACGGGTACC
>CBDTUH010000400.1:0-2888 GCA_965363375.1 uncultured bacterium | reverse complement strand
GTTTTGCAGCGCAGTGCATAATGGTGAATGGAAAGGCCGAACAGGAAAGAAAATAAAATACATTGTCAACATCGGTATAGGCGGCCCCGACCTGGGTCCTTATATGGTAACGGAAGCGTTGAAACCATATTGGGTAGAAGGCATACAAACTTATTTTGTATCGAATGTAGATGCCACGCACATAGCCGAAACGCTGAAAAAAGTTGCAGCTGATGAAACGCTTTTCCTGATTGCCTCCAAAACCTTTACCACGCAGGAAACCATGACCAATGCATTTACAGCTCGCGAATGGTTTTTGCAAAAAGGTGGAACCGAAGCTAATATTGCCAAACATTTTGTAGCCCTTTCTACCAACGAAAAAGAGGTAGTAAAATTTGGCATTGCCAAAGAAAATATGTTTCAGTTTTGGGATTGGGTGGGTGGCCGCTACTCACTGTGGAGCGCTATTGGCTTATCCATTGCACTTACGGTTGGCTACGTTAATTTTGAAAGCCTTTTAAAAGGTGCACACGAAACGGACAATCATTTCCGCGAAACACCTTTCGACGAAAATATACCGGTATGGATGGCCCTGATCTCGCTTTGGTATATCAACTTCTGGGGTGCGCAATCCGAAGCTATTTTACCTTACGATCAGTACCTGCACCGTTTTGCCGCTTACTTTCAGCAGGGCAACATGGAGAGCAATGGTAAAAGCGTAGACCGCAACGGTGAGGAAGTAACGTATGCCACCGGGCCTGTTATTTGGGGCGAGCCGGGCACCAACGGCCAGCACGCTTTTTACCAGCTTATTCACCAGGGCACTTTATTAATTCCATGCGATTTTATTGCTACGGCCCAAAGCCACAACCCTATTGGTGACCATCATACAAAACTGCTGTCCAACTTTTTTGCACAGACAGAAGCTTTAATGAATGGCAAAACCGAAGAAGAAGTGGAAGAAGAATTGTTGCAAGCAGGCAAAAGTGTGGATGAAATAGCCAGGCTGGCGCCTTATAAAATTTTTGCCGGTAACAAACCTACCAATTCTATTTTGCTGAAAGAGTTGAACCCGTTTTCGCTGGGGCAGTTGATTGCGCTTTACGAGCATAAGATTTTTACGCAAGGCATTATTTGGAACATCTTCAGCTTTGACCAATGGGGTGTAGAGCTGGGTAAGCAACTGGCCAATGCTATTTTACCGGAGCTTCAAAATGGCGATGAAGTGACCAGCCATGAGGGCTCTACCAACGGGTTGATTAATGCTTATAAGCGCTTGCGTTAAAACGTTTGTTTTTCCTTTTGGACCACGGATCGATTGGATTGAGATTGATTAATAGGATTAATTGATAAAACGTCTCTTTTTCCTTTTAATTTCTTTCAATATTAAATATTCAATCTTATATCTTAAATACAAAACGTCTCTTTTTCCTTTTAAATAAAAAACCCTCCAGGCGGAGGGTTTTTTATTTGCATTGCAATTATTTTTTTACCATTTGTCAACTTCGTCAGAAGAAGCAGCTGGTGTGGAAGTAATGGTGCTTTCTTCAACAACCGGCGAAGTTGTGGTAGCGGCAGCTGCTACAGAGGGTGTAGTGCTTTCGCCATTAGTAGCCAGTTCTTCGCCTTCCATTTCGCCATCCACATATTCGTCATGGTTAAAGGCATCAAAATCAAAATCAGGCATCAAATCTGTTTTTACATAATCTACCGCCTCATTCAGTGCTTTAATAAATTTATTAAAGTCCTCTTTGTACAAGAAAATTTTATGCCTGTCGTAGCCGTTATCGTTAAAGCGTTTGCGGCTTTCGGTAATGGTCAGGTAATAATCATTTCCACGAGTAGCCCTTACATCAAAGAAATACGTCCTGCGCTTTCCGGCACGAATCCTTTTGCTGTAAATGCTTTCCATTTTCTTGTCGTTGTTTTCGTACGCCACGTTTGTGAATTTTACAGTTAGTTAATCTTTTTGATTAGTATTAATAGTTACAAATATAATTATGTTTTTGCAACAGCCAAATTTGCCTGTTAATTGTTATTATGCTCTTCTTGCTGCTGCCGGGCGTACATTTCTGCATACAAACCTTTGAGTGCTAAAAGCTGTGTGTGAGTGCCTTGTTCGGCAATGGCGCCATCCTGTAAAACGATAATTTTATCAAAGTTCAGCAGGCTAAAAATACGGTGGGTAATGATGATAGCCGTTTTGCCGGTTAAAAAATTATTCAGGTGTCCCAGAATTTCTTTTTCAGTGCGCGTGTCAACCGCACTTAGGCAATCATCCAGCACTAATACAGGTGCTTCTTTCATTAATGCACGCGCAATAGAAATGCGCTGTTTTTGACCACCGCTCAAAGTTACGCCGCGCTCCCCTACCATGGTTTGGTAACCTTCCGGAAAACGATCTATTTCCTTATCAACAACAGCAAAATGAGCCGCCTGCTGAACACTCATGTTGGTACGACCTTCAGCACCAAAAGCAATATTATTTTCAACCGTATCACTAAATAAAAAACCATCTTGTGGCACATAACTTACAAAACGGCGCAAGCTGGGTACGCTTATCTGCTGCAACGGTACGCCATCCATTTTTATTTTGCCGGAACTAACATCGTACATACGCAGCAACAGTTGTGCAATGGTACTTTTGCCACTACCCGTGCGGCCTACAATTGCCACCTTCTCACCTTTTTTAAGCTGCAGGCTAAAATCTTTAATGGCGTGTATATGGGTATGCGGGTAAACAAAGTTTACATTATCAAAATCAATATTGCCATCCAATGTATTTGCATCTATTTTGCCGGTGGACTGTATGGAGGACACTGTATGTAAAAACTCGTTCAGCCGCTTTTGGGATGCAGCGGCGCGCTGTATCATGCTGGCCGTCCACCCGATGGCGCTTACCGGGAACG
>CBDTUH010000399.1:0-2918 GCA_965363375.1 uncultured bacterium | reverse complement strand
AAAGATGAAGTGATCAAATACCGGTCGTACCGGATGGAATTGCAAAATGAAGAAGAATACCTGCAATACCTGGTCAGCCTAATCAGGCCTACCAACGAGCTGGCGCTTTTTTCGTATTGTGTGGAGCTTTGCCTGGGCGATGGCTTTCTGGGCCCATCTGAAGAAAACCTGCTGCGCCTGCTGGCACAAACTATGGACATTGAACAAGCACATTACGATGTGATTACCAAACTGTTGGTGCAGCGTAAGATAGTGGAAACGCAAAAGCTTTTTTAGACTTTTAAGCGACACTGTTTTCAGTTCATTAACATATTTTGTAGCCTCCCCTCCCCAATAGCTGCGTCAATATAACGCAGTTTAAAGGCAATTGCTTTTCTGGCACATTTTTGAACCTGTATAAGGTATAAAAACCTGTACTATGAATAATACTGTGAACACGAAAAGTGCGTTTGAGAACGATAATAACGAAGTTTCTTACCTGATGGGAACGCTGGCAATAGTGCTGATGATGCTGATGTTTGTTGGCGCCGGATTTTACCTGCTGGTATCGAACTATGCCTGATTTTAAACTTTAAAAACTATCCTAAGGAGCGCTCTTTCAGAGCGCTTTTTTTATTTCTACAATGCGCTGTGGCGCTGCATCCACAGGTTGGTTATTAATGTAAACAGCAACCAATTATTTCAAGGCTGAAAGAAAAATGGCACAATATTGCACTTATAAGTAGTGTTCACTAAAAACAGAAATATTATGAAACATGTGATTGAAAGACCTGGTGTTGTACATAGAAGGAACTTTGATAAACTTCAGAAGAACTTATCTCTTTTCATGATCCTATTTTTCCTGATTATGGGAGCAGCCAGCCTGCTGGTGTTGATCAACAGCCCGGCCTAACATTGTAGCCATTTGTAAAATTATATGTAAAAAGCCTCCTTTCAAGGGAGGCTTTTTTAAAAGGAAAAAGAGACGTTTTATTTTATTTTTCCCCACACTTCGTAAATAGCATCGCCACGTGAGCTTTTGCCCGAATGGTGCCATTTGCCTTCTTCCAGCTTTCCGTCAAACGAAAGCGAATTGCCTACCCGTGAGTTGTCGCGCGAAAAGAATTCAATGTGCTCGGTATATTTCCCATTCTCAAAAGTATAAGTGCCGCCGCCCGAGCCGGAAAATTCTTTTGTTTCCGGGTTGATAGCGGCCCACTGAAAGCGGGTTCCTGTTAATATTTTTAATGTTTTGCGCGGGCCGGTTTGATGTATGGGTGTTATTTTGCCTTCTTGCATGCGGTCGGTTATGCGCCACACGCCGGCCAACGGTGCCTGCCCATCGTCTACCCGATTCCAGGTTTCGCTTTCGCCATTAATGGTTATCTGTAGCTTATCGCCATCAATTTTGTACTGTGCCGTAAAGCGCTGGCCTATGTTTCCTTTTTCTTTTGTATCAAATTCAAACATCAGGTTCAGGTTGCTGCCCTCTACGCTGTAGGTGCCGCCGCGGCTCATTACAAACTCTTTATCGCCCAGCTTACACATGGTTTGCGTGGCGTAGCCATCCATAAACAGCAACACATCTTCACCGCCGTTTTCCTGCTGTCGCCAGGCGCCCCGCAGCGGGTCGTCGGCCGTTTTTTGCAGTGGCGCAAAAGCATAAAGCCCGGCCGCACACAAGCTTAATAATCCAAGTATCAACAAATTACGTTTTTTCATAACCCGAATTTTTATCTATGAATTTAAACCTATTTTAATTGACTGCCCAAAAACAGCAAATAATACGTGTCATTTTCCTTTTGCGCTACCAACAGGCTGACAAAGAGTGATTTAACAAATATTTGGTCGGCAAAAAGGGCCGTTTGGCCGATGTGCGCTACAAAATGAAAGCCCTGTATTGTAAATTTGCCCGCGTAGAAAAACCGTGTAAAACCATTCGAATGAAAAAGTACCTGTCCGAAAAAAATGCACTGACTGTGATGGTGAGCATTTTTTGTTTTATCATGATGATCGTGGCCATTGCCAATAAAGAATCCCTTTGGGAAGCCCTTGCCTTTGCGCTTGCCTTTTCTTTTTCCATAGAGATCATCTGTCACCGCACCAAGGAAAACAACTAAGCTTACCGCAAGGCTTCAAAAGCATACCTGGCCGAACTCCAGAACTCATCCAGCGCAATAATGCGCGGCTTAAAAAAAGAAATGAGTGCCGGCCAGTCTTCTTTTTTAAAAATACTGACGCCTTCTATTTCGGTATAAATGCGGCTTACGCGCTTGCCCCACTCGTCGCCGGTATGCAGCACCCAGTTCCACTCCTCGCCCAGGCTGCTGTGCAGCAAATTTTTCAGTTGCTCAAACTGTTCAAAATACAATTGCTGAATGCCTTCATCGGCATGGTTCAGCTCTATACCTACCCAGGCTCTTTTATTGTTGGCCTGCATCTTAAATTGGATGCCTTTTTCACCGGTTTTATAATTGAGCCAGCTTACTTTTTCGCCTTCGGCAGAAAGCACCGGCGCCATGTACTGGCCCAGGGCCGTCCAAAATTCCTGCTTCAACCTTGCCGCTTCTTCTTTTGAGTACATACAAGGCCAAATTTAGGCAGAACCTTTTTACCAATAAAAACCAGCCACAAAAGGAAAATGAGACGTTTTCTCAAAACGTCTCATTTTCCTTTTAAATCTAATACCGCTTCGATGCTTTTTACAAATGGCAGCCAACCAAACGGCAAATAAAACGTATATTAGGTAAAGCGATTGGTACGCCGGCGGCGGTGCGTTTTTACACTTCACAACCTTGGCCCATGAAGCAATGCTGCTTGTTATTGTTTGGCCTGCTGAGCGGGCTGCTGGCCCGTGCCGACCATATTACCGGCGGTGAGATGTTTTATACCCTGGTGGGCTTCAGCAACGGGCATTATCAATTCCGCGTAACCGCTAA
>CBDTUH010000398.1:0-2923 GCA_965363375.1 uncultured bacterium | reverse complement strand
CCAGGCCAATGCGCGGAGCCAGTTCCACAGATCCGCTGATTTCGTGTATCTCTGCATCAATGCCATTCTTATCTAAAAACTGCTGCGTGAGACGTGGATAGCTGGTGGCAATTTTTTTGCCATTCAAAAACTGCTCGTTGTTGTAAACATCTGTTTTTTGCACAGCAATGGAAAGGCGGCATTTACCAAAACCCAGCCCTTCAACAACTGATACCACTTTACCTTTTTCGTACATTACGTTTTCGCCAACAATGCCAATATGCGCCACGCCGTCCTCTACATACTGCGGAATATCATCATCGCGTAAAAAATAAACTTCCACCGGAAAGTTGGTGGCGCTGCTTTTCAACTGGTTGTAACCGTTCTTAATGCCAAGGCCGCAATCGTTTAACAATTTTATGGATTCGTCGTGTAGCCTGCCCGATTTCTGAATTGCAATTTTTAGGTTCATGTTGGTAAAAAATTAAAAAAGGCCTACCTGTTGGTAAGCCTTTTTTATTTAGTGATACACAATACACCACTGGCTTACCTTTTGGGGCAAGTATGCGCATGGTGGATATGTATGTTATTGATCATAAATTTTGGCAAAAGTAAGGTGCGGGGCTATTTCTTCCAACTTTTAAACGTTTCTTTTTCCTTTTACCCTTAACTTAACATTTCAAAAAAATTTAGCCGTCATGTTGATAAGAAGTTTTAAAGCTATATTTTTCCTTTTCTTTTTAGGCACCGCCCTGGTTTCTACAGCGCAGGATAACGCCACCTACCAGGAGCCTCCAAAAGCTATCAAAGACCTTGTTCTTTCCACGCCTACACCTGGTGTAAGCATCAATAAAAATGCAGAATGGATGCTGCTGCTGGAAAGGAGCGATTTTCCGGATATTGCCGAACTGGCCGAACCTGAACTGCGCATTGCAGGTCAGCGCATCAACCCGGCAAACTTTGGCCCCACCCGCTCAGGTTCATCCACCAATATTCAAATTAAAAATATTAAGACAGGTAAGGCTTATGATATTGAAGGCCTGCCGGCCAACCTGCGCGCCTCTGCTGTGCAGTGGTCGCCAGCCGAAGACCAGTTTGCTTTTGTGCATTCCGGTGAAAAGGAAATTGACCTATATGTAGTAAAACTGGCAGACCGAAAAGCCGTGAAGGTGAATAAAAACCCATTAAACATTGTGCTGGGCAATAGCTACCAGTGGGCCGGCAACAACATGCTGGTTTATAAAACTATTGTTCCCGGCCACCAGTTAACCGCTAAACCTGCAGCACCATCCGGTCCCATTGTGCAGGAAAACCTCGGCCGCGCTGCCGCCTCGCGCACTTACCAGGACCTTATTAAAAACCCATACGATGAAGCCTTGTTTGAATATTATGCAACGTCGCTATTAGTTACCAACAACCTGCAAATGGAAACGCCTGTTGGCCGGCCGCAGTTGTACCGCAGCTTTAACGTATCGCCTAATAACCAGTATATTTTAACTTACACCATCAATAAACCTTTTTCTTACCTGGTTACGGCCTTTGGTTTTCCGCATTCGGTAGATGTGCTGGATTTGCAAGGTAATCTGGTGAAGCACCTGGCATTAAATCCCAGCTCGGAAGGGGCGCCAATTGGTTTTGATGATGTGGTGAATTTTCCTAGAAGCTTTAACTGGCGCGACGATGAACCCGCTACTATTACTTATGTAAAAGCACTGGATAAGGGATTGGGAAGACAAAAAGCTGAATGGCGCGATGGCGTTTATGCCATAAACATGACAGGTGATGGACAACCTAAAGAACTATTCAAAACTAAAAGGCGCTTTGGCGGTGTAACCTGGGGCACGCCTACAGTGGCTGTTTTTTATGAACGCACCAATGCCGACCGCCGCATCCGGATGAATCGCTATAACCCAACTACCGGGAAAGTAGATTCACTTTTCGAGCGTAGCAGCAACGATTCTTACAGCGATATTGGTTCGCCCATGACCCAAAAAAACCAATACGGTCAGCAAACGCTGATATTATTGAATGGAAAAGAACTGTTGCTTTCATCGCAAGGTGCATCGGATGAAGGAGATATGCCTTTTGTGCAAACCTTTGATATTACCAATGGTAAAAAGAAAATGCTGTGGCGCTCTGCAGCTCCTTATTATGAAAGAGTGGTAGATGTTATAGACCCCTCGGGCGGTGTATTTTTAACCAGCCGTGAAGGTGTTACGGAAGCTCCCAATTATTATATCCGTAATGTAAAAAAGAAAATAGCACCAATAGCCATTACAGATTTTGAAAACCCTTATAAAGAATTAGAAGGTATTGTAAAGGAAAAAATAAGCTATCAGCGTGCGGATGGCATTAACCTGACAGGTAGCCTGTACCTGCCAAAAGGATATGATGCTAAAAAAAATGGTCCGTTACCGGTGCTGATATGGGCTTATCCACGTGAATATAAATCAGCTGCCGATGCAGCACAGGTGCGCGGTTCTAAATATACTTTTACACGCATCAACTATGGTTCTCCTATATTTTGGGTAACGCAGGGATATGCAGTGCTTGATAATGCCGAAATGCCCATTGTTGGCGAAGGTGGTAACGAGCCTAATGATAATTTTATTCCGCAACTGCACCTGAATGCGCATGCCGCCATCCAAAAGCTGGCACAAATGGGTGTGGGAGACAGTACCCGTGTAGCTGTAGGTGGTCATAGCTATGGAGCCTTTATGACGGCTAACCTGCTGGCGCATACCAACCTGTTTAAAGCCGGTATAGCACGCAGTGGCGCTTACAACAGAACCCTTACTCCATTTGGCTTTCAGGGTGAGGAAAGAACTTATTGGCAAGCACCTGATGTTTACTATAATATGAGCCCTTTCAATTTTGCCGATAAAATAAAGACTCCTATTTTACTGGTACATGGCGAAATGGATAACAACTCTGGCACCTTCCC
>CBDTUH010000397.1:0-2927 GCA_965363375.1 uncultured bacterium | reverse complement strand
CATCATCTTTATCTACGTTGCGGTTAGGGTTGGCCGAACGTACGCCCTCTGCCACATTGTTATCGCCATCAGTATAGCGGTCGGTCAGTTCCTGGTCGCGCTTCAGGTCGTCCAAATTTTGTCCGCCTGCGGGCACGCCGGTTCCTTCACTTTTGTTGGTGCCTGATGGTTGTCCCAAATGATCTTTACCCATAGTATATTTTTTTAAGTAGTGAACAAATAGGCTGATAAACGTACAAGATGCATGCCTTTTATTTATGTGTTTGTACATTATCTCAAAAAAATAAACAGGCGGCAACAGACAGTAAAAATGTTGATTGTCCGGTAATAAGTTTAAAAACGCCTGATTTTCCTTTTGAGACTTAAAAGGAAAATCAGACGTTTTCTGAATTTATAATCTTTCGTGAATTAACAGGAGCAGCAGCCAAAAAGCCAAAGTGAGGATTAAAGTTTGTGGCCTTTTTAAAAACACAGCTTATGAAAAAGGTTTACATTTTTACCTTCCTTCTCTTCCTATTTACCGGCTGCAGTAAAGATTTTTTAAAATCGTATGACCGCCGAATTATTGGCACCTGGGTGATTGATGATATTGATCGCTATGGTTTTTCAGGATTGGATAACTTACCTTTTAAACAAGGCGGCATTTTTACTTTTGGCAGAGATGGTGAAGCTATTTATACATTTGACGGCGCTACCTACAGCGGCAGCTGGGACATCCGCACACAAAGCTTTGGCGATGAAACCGTACGTGCCCTGCAGATTACCGTTGTTGATTTTAACAGCCAGCGTGTGCTTTCCGATTATTTCAATGACATGCGCTTTGTTTCCACCAACCGTTTCAATGCTTTTATTGAATACAATACCCGTACTTATGTTTACCGCTTTAAAAGGGGCTAAAGACGTTTTTAAAACAAAATAGCCCGGCACAAAACCGGGCTCTATTTATATCAGGACAAAACAAACATTACACTTGCTGCGGCTGCTCCACGTTGTTACGGAAAATGACCACGCCATCAAATACATCCACCAATACAGGTACCGATTTGTCAATATCGCCGGCCAGTATTTTGCGGCTCAGGCCATTCACAATTTCCTTTTGTATCATGCGCTTCAACGGGCGCGCGCCGTACTGCGGGTCAAAGCCATACTCGGCCAGGTGATCGAGCAGGTAATCGCTAAATTGCAACTGTATGCCGCTTTGCACCACCAGGCTTTTCAGGTTTTGCAATTGTATATTGATGATGCCGCGAATCTCTTTTTTCATCAGCGGCTGGAACATAATGATCTCGTCCACGCGGTTTAAAAACTCTGGGCGAATGTTTTGGCGCAGCAGGTTCATTACTTCCACTTTTGTTTTTTCCACCACTTCTTCCTTGTTTGCTTCTGTTACACCATCAAAGGCGTCTTGTATAATGGTGCTGCCCATGTTGGAGGTCATAATGATGATGGTATTTTTAAAGTTCACCACACGGCCTTTATTATCGGTCAGTCGTCCATCGTCCAGCACCTGCAGCATAATGTTCCAAACATCGGGGTGCGCTTTTTCTATTTCATCCAGCAGCACCACCTGGTAAGGCTTGCGGCGTACGGCTTCGGTTAACTGTCCACCTTCATCGTAACCTACATAACCCGGAGGTGCACCTACCAACCGGCTCACGCTGTGCTTTTCCTGGTATTCACTCATGTCAATTCGGGTGAGCATGCTTTCATCATCAAACAGGTAATCCGCCAATGCTTTGGCCAGCTCTGTTTTACCTACACCGGTAGTTCCCAAAAAGATGAAGGAACCAATAGGGCGCTTGGGGTCCTGCAAGCCCGCACGGCTGCGGCGAATGGCATCAGCCACAGCAGTTATTGCTTCCTCCTGTCCTATCACGCGTTGGTGCAATTCATCTTCCAGGTTCAACAGCTTTTCGCGCTCACTTTGCAGCATTTTGCTTACCGGAATGCCGGTGGCTTTTGCCACATTTTCTGCAATGTCTTCTGCATCCACTTCTTCCTTCATCAGGCGCTTGCTGTGCTGGCTCAGTTCTGTTAGTTGTACCGTTAGGTCTGTAATTATACCTTCCTGCTCTTTTACTTTACCATAGCGTATTTCAGCTACTTTGCCATAATCGCCTTCGCGCTCGGCCTGCTCGGCCTGCTGCTTCAAACCTTCAATGGAAGCTTTTGCATTTTGTATCTTTTCTACCAGTTCTTTTTCTTCGTTCCATTTTGCTTTTAACGTATCACGCTCTACCGCAAGATTGGCAATTTGTGTATTGAGGTCTTTTAATTTTTCTTCGTCATTCTCGCGTTTAATGGCCTCGCGCTCAATCTCCAGCTGGCGGATTCTTCTTTCCAGCTCGTCCAGTTCTTCCGGCATTGAGTTCATTTCCAGCCTTAGTTTAGCGGCGCTTTCATCAATCAGATCAATAGCTTTATCGGGCAAAAAACGGTCGGTGATGTAGCGGGTTGACAATTCCACAGCGGCAATAATGGCTTCGTCTTTTATACGCACATGATGGTGGGTTTCATAACGGTCTTTGAGGCCACGTAAAATGGAAATGGCATCTTCCACACTTGGTTCTTCCACCAATACTTTCTGAAAGCGGCGTTCCAGGGCTTTGTCTTTTTCAAAAAACTTCTGGTATTCATTTAAGGTGGTAGCACCAATGGCACGCAGCTCGCCACGCGCTAATGCAGGCTTCAAAATGTTGGCCGCATCCATGGCGCCTTCACCTCCGCCGGCACCTACCAGCGTATGTATCTCGTCTATAAAAAGTACAATTTCGCCATCCGAAGAAGTTACTTCTTTAATTACTCCTTTCAGCCGTTCTTCAAACTCACCTTTGTACTTGGCACCGGCAATCAGTTGGCCCATATCCAGTGCAAAAATGGTTTTGCTTTTCAGGTTTTCGGGCACATCACCATTGACAATGCGGTGC
>CBDTUH010000396.1:0-2933 GCA_965363375.1 uncultured bacterium | reverse complement strand
CTAAAATGGATTTCTTAATAAAAGTGGTTTGGTCGAGGGCAATGTTCAGCGAAATGTCTTCCGGCATTTCCTTTTTAATCTGCTCGTAACGCTTGTAAAATTCGTTGGAGATGGAAACATAGTTGGAGCCCGGCTGCGGCACAATGGCCAGAGCTATCATGGGTATCCCGCTCTCTTTTAAAACAGTTTCTTCATTTTCCGGACCCAGCACCGCCTCGCCAATATCGCGGATGCGGATATCACTTCCACCTTCGTTTTTTACTATAATGTTATTGAATTCTTCTTCGGTATTTAATCGTCCAAAGGTGCGCACGGTAAGTTCGGTAGCATTGCCTGTAATTTTTCCAGATGGCAACTCTACGTTTTCACGGAGTAAGGCGCGCTGCACATCTGCCGGTGTAAGGGCATAAGCGGTTAGCCGCTGCGGATCAAACCAAATGCGCATGGCATAGCGTTTTTCACCCCATATTTGAATCCCGCTTACACCAGGAATGGTTTGCAGCCTTTCCAGCAGCACGTTGTTGGCCCATTCCGAAATTTGCAATTGGTTGCGGGTGTCGCTCTGCACCGTCATGGATATAATGGCATCTGAAGAGGCATCTGCCTTGGATACAACAGGCGGTGCTTCCAGGTCTTCAGGTAAGGAGCGCGAAGCCTGCGAAACTTTGTCACGAACATCATTGGCCGCAGCTTCCAGGTCCACACTCAGGTCAAACTCCACGTTGATGTTGCTGGAGCCCGAAGAAGAAGAAGACGTAATATTTTTGATACCGGCAATACCGTTGATGGCTTTTTCCAGCGGTTCGGTGATCTGCGTTTCAATAATGTCGGGGTTGGCGCCGCCGTAGGAAGTACGCACGTTAATGTTAGGCGGGTCGATGGCGGGGTAGTCGCGCACACCTAAAAAATTAAAGCCAATAATGCCGAATACCACAATTACTATATTCAACACCACAGCCAGTACAGGCCGTTTTAAGCTTAATTCGGATATATTCATGGATAATTTTCTTTAACCCTTGGGTTGGTTATTCACAATTTGTTTCAGCGCCACTTTAGATTCCGGCTTCAGGCTTAACAGGCCGGTTACTATCACCGTATCGCCGGCTTTCAGGCCGCTGGTTATCTGCACCTGAGCCGAGTCTCTAACACCGGTGGTAACATCTACAAAGTTGGCTACACCATTGTTGTACACATACACTTTTTTACCGCGTGCCTGCGGAATAACAGCCTGTGTAGGAATGAGCAAAGCATTAGGGTCAGGTTCAAAATTGATGCGCACCTTGGCAAAGCCACCAGGTACCAGGTCGGTGGCATCTCCCTTTACCTGGGCGCGGATGGTGAGGCTGCGCGTGGCTTGGGAAATACCCGATTCGGTAGCCATCACTACTGCCGTATAAGCACGGTTGTTGCCTTCAACGGTAAAGTTTACGTACTGACCTTTTTTGATCTGGCTGGTATATTTTTCGGGAACCGTAAAGTCAACACGCAGGTTGCTGGTTTTTTGAATGGAAGTGATAACGGTGACCGGCGTAACGTAAGCGCCGGTGCTGATTTCCTTTAAGCCAAGTTTGCCGCTAAAAGGCGCACGCACTTCTGTTCTGCGGATCTCGGTATTAATTACATCCAGGTCGGCGCGAAGGTTGCTTACCTGCAGTGCGCTTACATCAAAATCCTGCCGGCTGATGCCGCCAATCTCCATCAGTTTTTCGTGGCGATCGGCAGTGGATTGTGCAATTTTCAGCTGTACTTGAAGTTTTCTTTTTTGCGCCTGCAAATCGCCATCATAAAGTTTAGCAATCAAGGCTCCTTTGCCCACCTGGGCACCTTCGCGTACATTCAGGCTCACCACGCGGCCTGAAACTTCAGGATGAATTTCTGTAGATTCGGCAGCTACAATAGTGCCCGGCACTTCTACCGACTCGGCAACCACGTCTGTTTTTACAATATAGCCGGCCACCTGTGCAGGCGGACGCGCACCCGAACGCTGCTGGGTGCTGGCTTCTTCTTTTCTTTTGGTACTACAGGAAACAACGGTAGAAATAACTATACACAAGGCCACAGGGCCAATTAATCGGGATACTTTCACTTGGCTTCAGGGAGTTTAGGTTGCAAAAATAGAAAGATATGAGGAAGGCTCTCCTTTATAAATTGATGTTGTTACATTAATTAACCTTAATTAACATCATGTGGCTTACAAGCGGTAGATATGCCGGATAAAAGGTTAGCTGCACTTTACCTCTAACATATTTTTAACCATATGCGCCTGACGGGCCAGTTCTTCTTTATTGCTGCCAACCAGCGTTACATGACCCATCTTGCGGCCAGGCTTGGTATGTGTTTTCCCATACAGGTGCAGGTATGCATTTTTTAAGGTCAGCACATCGTTTACACCCTGGTAGCTGACGGGGCCGCTAAAGCTGGGCGCGCCAATTATATTTACCATTACAGAAGGGTAGAGGTATTGCGTGTTGCCCAGCGGGTGGCCCAGTATAATGCGCCACAACATATCAAACTGTGAACTGAAATGCGCTTCTATGGTATGATGGCCGCTGTTGTGCACGCGCGGTGCGGTTTCGTTCACCACCACTTCATTGGCTTCATCTATTAGCAGCTCTACGGCAAAAAGGCCCGGCGAGTTGAAGTGGCGTACCACTTCCAAAGAAATGGTCTCTACTTTTTGCAGCACATCGGGCGATATGTCGGCGGGGCATAACTGGTAATCCAATTGGTTTAATTGTTTATCGAACACCATTTCAACAGGTGGGTACAGCGCCGTATTGCCGGCCGCATCAATGGCTACCATTTGCGCAATTTCTTTTTTCACGGCCACCATCTGTTCCAGTACTGAAGGTTCATCAAATCCCATTTCTGTAGCTTCTGCACGATGCAGCAGCTGCACGCCGTGGCCGTCGTAGCCGCCTTCTGCCAGCTTA
>CBDTUH010000395.1:0-3004 GCA_965363375.1 uncultured bacterium | reverse complement strand
GCTGGGTGGTCAGCGCGCGCCGCTGGACCGTGCCCCGCTGGGCCCCCGTCGCGCTCGCCGGCAGTAATGCACTCCAACTCGCGGCCCAGGCGTATGCATTTCTCTACACTGTCTACCGGTATAATGGCTTTGGCGCCATTGAATAAAACGGTTGATATGGTTGATGTGGCACGCAATACATCTATCACTACCACAATACACTCGCGCACATCGTACAGGTGCAGCAGGGCGGGTGAGAGGCAGGTATATAAAGTTGGCTTTTTTGTTTCCATAGCTGTTTTACTGTTGCAAATATTTTTTCCACTGTTCGCCTTCGGCAAGTTGCTTTATCACTTCATTGCGGTGCTGCAGCAGACCTTCCATGTAGCGGTTCAAAAAAATGTAGTTGAAAAAAGCACCGGCTTTACCGTATGGTATCTCGTACCAAAACTGGTCGATCATGATGGTGCCGTTTTCGATAGGTTTAAAATGATGCTCGTGCTTCATCTTTGTAAAATCACCTTCCACCATTTCGTCGGTAAATTGAAAGGGGCTTTGCATGGCGGTAATTTTCACTTTCAGCTTGCGCTCTTTAAAAAGATGTTTGGCCTGCCAGGTCACCACGTCATTTACATTCATCAGCCCGGTACGCAAGCCGCCAACCGGCTCTTCGTTGTGCCGCTTCATGGAGTGCTTGTGCACATCAATACTGCGGCTGAGGTTAAACACGCGTTCCACGGGTGCGGCTATAAAAGTGGTGAGGTGAATAAACGGCATCAGGCAAAAGGCATTTTTACTACTTTGGCCGATAACAATTTATCGCGCACTTTAATAAAGATGGCTGAATCGGGCGATGCAGATGCAGTGGCTACATAACCCATACCAATGGCTTTATTAAGACTGGGCGCTTGTGTACCCGATGTTACATAACCTATCTTTTCGCCGCCTTCATTACAGATGTCGTAACCGTGGCGTGGAATGCCGCGGTCAATCATTTCAAAACCTACCAATTTCCTTTCTACGCCGGCTTCTTTTTGTTTTTGTAGAATGTCTTTGGCAGTAAAGTCTTTACTGAACTTGGTAATCCACCCAAGGCCTGCTTCCAGCGGCGTGGTAGTATCGTCGATATCGTTTCCGTACAGGCAAAAACCCATTTCCAGGCGCAGGGTATCGCGTGCAGCCAGGCCAATGGGTTTTAAACCATATTCTTTTCCTGCTTCAAACAGTGCGCTCCAAATTTTATCGGCAGCGCCGTCCTTATCTTCAAAATAAATTTCTACGCCGCCCGCGCCGGTATAGCCTGTAGCGCTGATGATCACATTATCCACACCAGCAAAACTGCCTTTGGTAAAGGTGTAGTATTTCAGGTTCAGCACGTCCATATCGGTAAGCGTTTGTACCAGCTTGGTGGCGTTGGGGCCCTGCACCGCCAGCAGACAAGTTTGGTCGCTGATGTTTTGCATTTCCGCTCCGGTGGTGTTGTGCTGCTGCATCCAGTTCCAGTCTTTTTCGATGTTGCTGGCATTTACCACAATCATGTATTCTTTGGCTTCTTCTATACAGTAAATCAGGAGGTCGTCTACAATGCCACCCTCATTGTTGGTAATGCAGCTGTACTGCGCCTTGCCGGCTGCAATTTTAGAGGCATCGTTGGTAGTAAGGCGTTGAATTAAATCGATCGCGCCTGCACCCCTTACAATAAACTCGCCCATATGGCTTACATCAAACACACCGGCTGCTTTGCGTACCGTTTGGTGCTCTTCGTTGATACCGCTGTAGCTGATGGGCATGTTGTAGCCTGCAAAGGGGGCCATTTTGGCGCCCAGGTCTATATGCTTTTGGGTAAAAGGCGTATTCTTCATTTTTAAAAATATAAGTGGGGCGAAGATAAGGCCATTTGCCACTATTTTATAGCGACCGTTTAAACAGGAATTGTGAATGGTGAATGGTAAATTGTCAATGAGAGAATGTTTAATTTAAAAGGAAATGGAGACGTTTTGGAAGAAGTTCAAAAGTTAACTTGTTCACGAGTTTACAAGTTAAAAGGAAAAAGAGACGTTTTGTTGATTTGTTTAAAAGTTTAGAATATTAAAAGAGAGAAAACACGTTTTGCCTTTTGGCAAGCACTTTAAAATAAAATAACCTATCCGCGTAATCTGAGATACAAAAGGAAAAACAGACGTTTTCATTTCATCGGACCTTTGATCATTTGAACGACCCATCCACGTAATCCTGTATTTAAAAAATCCGCGTAATCCGTGATAAAAAAAGGCCCTCCAAAAAATGGAAGGCCTCCGAGGTAAACAGTCATAAAGACCATCTAACTTCAACCTAGTTTTGGCTTAAATTAACAGGGAGAGTACGGGCGAGGGCAGCTGGGCTGCTAGTGTTTGTTTTAGTTTATTGCGTTCTTTTATCCTGGTGGTTCTTTCGTTGCGCTGTTGCTGCTGCAGTTGTCTCAGTCTTTCTTCTTCTTCCTGCACGCGGCGGCGCTGTTCTTCTACCTGGCGGTCTATTTCCTGCTGGTTGATTACGGTAGTATCGGGCCTGTAGCGGTAGCCGCTGTCAACAGAAGGTACGTTGGTTTTTACGCCATCAACAGCTCTTACCAGAGTGCCATTGTCGCTCATTATATAATCCACGCCGGGCTCCCAGTCGTAAAAAGCTTCGTCCCAGTCCATTTCCCAGCGGTCGCGGCGCCAGTTGCCCGATCTTTCCAGTTTTATCTCCGACATTTCCAGCTTTTCAATGCTTTCATCAAAACGTATTTGCTTACCTACCGGTACTTCTATCTGCACCAGCACCTGCTGGGCCCGGTACTTTTGTTCTTTGCCCACACCAAAGCCGCTGCTTAGTATCAGGGCGCTGTCGAGCGAAGAAGCCGTGTAGGTAAAGCGCTCGGCACGCTGGCGGGCTTCGGCGCGGGTGCTGCCATAGGCCTGCTTGTACAGGGTAACATGGTAAAAAGAATCGGGGCTTTTGGTAACGCTCATTCTTACATGCGAGAGGCGCAGCGAGTCGTCGG
>CBDTUH010000394.1:0-3023 GCA_965363375.1 uncultured bacterium | reverse complement strand
GTGATAAGGCCAAATTTTGACCGGCTGAACGCAATGGGCGCCCATGTGCTGGCTGTAGAAAAATACCGCCCGCATGTGCCTTACGAGCAGGCGCTGATGGCCATTCGTTTTGGCCCATACATGATTGGTACACAGTTTCACCCAGAAGCCGATGCCATTGGCATGAGCATACACCTGCAAACCGAAGAAAAAAAGAAAACGGTGATCGACAATTTTGGCATAGAAAAATGGCAAAGTATGATAGACCAGCTAAACGATCCCGAAAAAATAATGTGGACCTACGCTAACCTTATTCCCAACTTTCTGGCCCATGCTGCCGACCAATTGAAACCAACATTGATCGTGCAATAAGGTTTGGGAAGATTGCTTATCTTGACTGTAAATTGCAGTTATGGTTCCCCCTTTGCGCCAGGCATTCAATCAACAGTTTACGGAAGAAAAGTACCACGCATTTTTAAAAGAACTTTCAGACGTTTATCCCGGCCAACTTGATTTTCGCGTGGCGGAAACGCCTGTTTTTATTCCAAAAGATTTTTGGCAGCAAGCCATTGATGCCTGCGAAAGTATTGTGGATGTAATTACCAGCGAAAGCTACCGGCAAAAAAGTGAAGCCGCTATTCCGCCCCAACTGCGCGTGCCCGGCGATGAAGGACATCCTCAATTCATTGCATTTGATTTTGGAATTTGCAAAAATGAAGAAGGCGAACTGGAGCCGCAATTGATAGAAATGCAGGGCTTTCCCTCACTTTTTGCCTTCCAGGTTTTGCTGCCAGAAGTAAGCCGCAAGCATTTTAACCTGCCAACTGATTACGTACACTTTCTCAACGGCTTTACCAAGGAAACTTATATCGATCTGTTAAAGAAAATTATTATTGGCGATGAAAAGTGCGAGAACGTTATTTTACTGGAGATTTTTCCCGAAAAGCAAAAAACGCGCATTGACTTTTTCTGCACCCAAACTTATCTGGGCATAAAAGCCGTTTGCCTCACGCAACTGATACAGGAAGGAAAAGATTTGTATTATTTAAATGACGGCGTGAAAACAAAAATCCATCGCATTTACAACCGTCTTATTTTCGACGACCTGTTGCAGCAATCAGAAGACGTTCAGGAAAAAGGGAAAATATTTCAGCAGGAATTGAACGTGGAGTGGGTGCCGCACCCGCATTGGTTTTACCGCATTTCCAAATTCTCTTTGCCGTTTATTCACCATCCCAATGTGCCGTATACGCGCTTTTTGCACGAAGTGGCGCAGCCCCCGCACGACCTGCACAACTACGTGGTAAAGCCCTTATTTTCTTTTGCCGGGCAGGGTGTGATTATTGATGTTACCGAAGAAGAACTGCAAAAAATAGAAGACCCCGAAAATTGGATTCTGCAAAAGAAAGTGCAGTATGCCGATGTAATAGAAACACCTGATGAAGCCGCGAAGGCTGAAATCCGTATTTTTTACTTTTGGGAAGCAGGCAAGGCAAGACCTATGGCAACCAATAACCTGGCGCGACTGAGCAAAGGTAAAATGGTAGGCGTGCGTTACAACAAAGACAAAAGCTGGGTAGGCGGCACATTTTGCCTTTTTGAGAAATAAAATGTTGTGAGTTATTCAAAAAAGTCAACTGCTTTACAAATTTTAAAAACGTCTCTTTTTCCTTTTAGCATTAATAAGTTTAAAAGGGAAAAGAGACGTTTTCTATTGCATATAACATTAAAGTCATCATTGTTTTTTAAAATTGTTATATGCTTAGTTTTTAAAACACCGTTTCAATTATTGTTGCTGTACTTGTTTTATGTTTTAATCAAATCAAAATGAAAAACAAACGTTTTAAATGAAGTAGCAAATTTTTCAACAATCAATTATAAAGTAACCCATACAGTTTATATAGCTTTTAACATACAGGCATTAAACTTCCGCAGCTATGGCATGTCTTTTATTCTATTGAATAGAAACCTTCAATAAACAGACGTATGAAAAAGATCATGACCCTAGCCCTATTTCTCGGCGCTGCCACACTTGCCTCTGCGCAAAGCACCCGCGAAATGGAAGACGTAAAAGATATTATTCTTGGCCCGCGCAAATCGGACGGCAATACACGCACAGGAGATAAAGATGTGGTACTGGGAGGTGATGACAGAAGGTATGATGAACGTAACCGCTACCCCGGTACTACCAGCAGAAGTACAGAGGCTAACCGTATTAACCGTGAGTACGATGCTAAGATTCAATCCATACGCAACAACCGTACTTTATCGCGTGCAGAAAAAGAGCGCACCATACGGCAATTGGAGTTAGACCGCAACCGAAAGCTGCGTCAATTAAATGAACGTTACAGCAAAGACCGCCGGTATGATGATCGTGATGATGATGACAGGCGCTATTCAAAAAACAAAAAATATAAAAGCAAAAAGAAAGGTAATAACGGCAACCATTATGGCTGGCAAAAAGGAAAAGGCAACCCGCACAGAGACAGAGATTAGCGATAAAAAAAACCCGAAACTGAGTTTCGGGTTTTTTCTTTATTTCATTGTAAAGCCTTCTAAGAATTTGGTATTGAAATCACCGGAGCGGAAGCGCTCGTCTTGCATTAGTTGCAGGTGAAACGGAATGGTGGTTTTTACACCTTCTATCACATACTCGCTCAGGGCACGGTACATGGTATCAATGGCTTCTTCGCGGGTGCGTGCCACCGTTATCAGCTTACCAATCATCGAGTCGTAGTAAGGCGGAATTACATAACCATCATATATGTGGCTGTCTACTCGCACACCATGGCCACCGGGCACATGCAGCGTGGTAATTTTTCCGGGGGATGGACGAAAATCGTTGTAAGGGTCTTCGGCGTTGATGCGGCACTCAATGGCGTGCGACTGCGGCTCGTAGTCTTTACCCGAAATGGTATCGCCCATGGCAATTTTAATCTGCTCTTTTATCAGGTCAAAATTGATCACTTCTTCCGTTACGCAATGCTCCACCTGTATACGGGTGTTCATTTCCATAAAGTAGAAATTGCGGTGCTTATCTACCA
>CBDTUH010000393.1:0-3030 GCA_965363375.1 uncultured bacterium | reverse complement strand
AAATACTTTTGGGCCAGGATGTCGGTAGCTATCTGGCTCCAGCCTTTGGGCACTTCCACGTTCTTCATTTCAAACACCACTTCTCCACTCGGGTTACGGATCACAGAGGTACGGTAGTCGTACTCAAACAGGTCAAACACGGGCACATCGTCACGTGTGAATTTTCGGCTGAAGGTCAAGCCTTTCGTTGGTTTTTTTGCGCTGGCCATTTCTAAAGAATTTATGTTGAATAAGGTATTTTCCATCCTGGTTTTCCCGCTTTTTTTCGCGAATGACTACTTAGGATAAGTACGTCTTTTAAAATTTTGGCGGGAGGACGAAAATATCCTTACTCATCGAAAAAAAAAGGCCATAGATATACACATATGTGCATAACCCGGGTGGACAAATTTGCTAATGCAAGCCAGTAGCGCATTACAGGATTTATACACCCAAAATGCACACAGTGCGGGCCCGTTTTTTGTTGGCGGCATGCTCAAAATAACAGTGTGGAAAACGGGGTTGAAAACGTCTGTTTTTCCTTTTAAGGCACCCCACATTTGCTACTGCAGTGCTTTGAAGCCCAGCCGTTTAACCATAATTCAGTAGTTTGCAGTTTCTTTTTAAAAACGTCTTAAATCCCTTTTAAGAAGATGCTACGTTTGATGTTGATATTTAGCTTTTGCAGCTTTGTAAATCTAACCCCTTGTGCACAGGTGCAGCAGGCCGGCTGGCTGGCTTCTTTCAATACTTTTGGACTGCCCGGAAAATTTAGTTTGCACTTTGACGCACAGCTGCGCAGCACCGACAATGTAAAACAGGTACAAACCCTTTTACTGCGCCCGGGCGTTAATTATCATATCAACAAAGCCTGGGTAGCCACGGTGGGATATGCCTACATTCCGGCCCGCCGCACCATTGGCAATTATAGTGAATTGCTATCTGAACACCGCGCCTGGCAGCAATTAGTTTATAATCACAAAATCAACAAAGTAGCTACTGCACATCGCCTGCGCTTCGAACAGCGCTTTCTGCCCAATGCAGCTTTTGATTTTGGCTACATTCATAAAGATGGCCACAACACTGCCTACCGCCTGCGCTATTTTACACGCCACGTGCTGCCGCTACAAAAAAGTGATGCTTTTACCAAAGGCCTGTTTTTTGCACTGCAGGATGAAGTGTTCATCAACACCGGAAATAAAGAGGCTGTCAACGGCCGCGCCTTTGACCAGAACCGCCTGTACCTGGCCTTGGGCTATCGCCTGACCCACACCAAAATTGACCTGGAAGTAGGCTATATGAACCAGTATGTGCAGGGCAGCGGGCGCGCCTTTACCAACAACCATATTGCGCAACTGGCGGTGTACAAAAGGCTGTAAGGCTAAAAAACGAGCTTGTGATAAAGATTTTGCATTTTTGCACCAATACTTAACCCTGGCGAATGAAGCTGCACGTTTACCAATCGATACTGGAAAAAAAACAGAAAGGACAAAAGGCGTTTGCGTTACTGATAGATCCGGACAAGGTAACGCCTGCTTCGCTGGAAAGACTGGTGCAGCAGGCCGTGGAGGCCGGGGCCGATTATATTTTTGTGGGCGGCAGCCTGGTAATAACTGATACGCTCGATGAATGCATTCTCCAGATAAAAAAACTGTGCAACATTCCCATTCTACTTTTTCCCGGCAGCCCCTCGCAGATCAGCAAACATGCCGATGCGCTGCTTTATCTTTCGCTGTTATCGGGCCGCAACCCCGAGTTACTGATTGGCCAGCACGTAATATCGGCACCTTTTGTAAAGCGCAGCGGCCTGGAAATTATTCCTACTGGCTATATGGTGATAGATGGCGGCGCACCTACTACTGTTAGCTACATCAGCAATGCCACACCCATACCAGCCGATAAAGCCGACATTGCACTTTGCACCGCCATGGCCGGCGAAATGCTGGGGAAAAAACTGATTTATATGGATGCCGGCAGCGGCGCCAAAAAACCCATTACCGAAGAAATGATCAGCGCCGTGGCGCAAAATATTGAAGTGCCCCTGATTGTGGGCGGCGGCATCCGCAGCGCGGAAAAAGCGTATCTTAACTGCAAGGCCGGCGCCGACGTAATTGTGATTGGCAACGCTATTGAAAAAGACCCTTCGCTAATAAAAGAAATGTCGGCTGCTATACACCAGCCGTTTGCCCTTTCTTCATAAAAAAATTCAGGTTAAAAGGAAAAAGAGACGTTTGGCCTTTCGAGAGAAATTCACCTCTTAAACGACCCATCTGCGTAATCCTGTTTTTAAAATCCGCATAATCCGCGGTACAAAAGGAAAAAGAGACGTTTCCCCTGTCTATTACCTGATGCGTGAAGGCGTAAAGCTGCCATCCACTAACGACCGGCTGCACAGTACAACAGCTTTGATAATTTCAGTCATATTAGTCACATCAAGCCGCTCCAGTTCGTCGCAAGTTTGGTGGTAGCAGCCGTCATCATCATCGCTGCACATAATGGTATGCGCCGGTATGCCTTTGAGCGCAAATGGAAAATTATCGGAGCGCATGAATAATTCTTTCTGAAGGTCAGGTTCGGGACGTATGCGAACGGGCCTTCTTTTCAACACTTTTCTGAAATGAGCCGCCAGGTTTGATTTGGAAGCCCCGGTTATAAAAAAACTGTTTTTCCCTACGGCGCCATACCGCCCAATCATTTCAATATTAATAAGGGCTTTTACGCTTTGCGGATTGACAACCTGAGACAGCAGCGTTGAACCTTTCAAACCAATTTCTTCGCCTGCAAAAGCGCAAAAAATAAGCGTGCGCTCATTGTTGCCTTGCTGCGCATAATACTGCATTAAAGAGAGCAGCGCCGCCGTGCCCGATGCATTGTCGTTGGCACCGTTAAATATAGAGTCGCGGCCTCCCTTTTCCACGCCCACATGGTCGTAGTGCGCCGAAAAAATAATGGCTTCGGCCGGCTTTGTTTTCCCCGGCAGCACACCTATTACGTTCAGCAGCACATAATTGTTGTTGTAGTGGCCGGCGCTGTCGGGCAGCAGCCATGTGG
>CBDTUH010000392.1:0-3032 GCA_965363375.1 uncultured bacterium | reverse complement strand
GCATCTCCAACTTTTTGCTGTACCAGCTTGCTTATGCCGAGCTGTATTTTACCAATGTGCGCTGGCCCGACTTCCGCAAAGCCAACCTCTACGAAGCCCTTATTGACTTTCAGGGCCGTGAGCGCCGCTTCGGCAAAACCGGCGACCAGGTGAAAGCGGTTTAAAGTTTTTAGTTTTTAGTTTGTGCGTTCACAAGTTCACGAGTTGAGAACAAAACGTCTCATTTTCCTTTTGGTTTCACGCAAAGGCGCAAAGAGGCAAAGGCGCAAAGTTTGAAAACGTCCCTTTTTCCTTTTAAGAGCAGATGTAAAAAATGCAGCCTCCCTGCGCTGTCATGCTGAACTCATTTCAGCATCTCCTTTTGGCAAATTCATATTTCACACACACAGAGGCGTAGAAAAAGAGTTGAAAAGAAAACGTCTGTTTTTCCTTTTAAGCTTCTCAACGCCTCAACTTTTCAACCACTCCACCTTCTTTTTTCCAAAACATATCATTTGCCTTTTAGCTATTCCGGCTGTTTAGCTGACGTCTGCCAGCCGAGGACTGACGACTATCCCAAAACGTCTCTTTTTCCTTTTAACTGGCGTTCAAGTAAACTGACGAACCAAAAACTTTGAACGCCAAACGCCAAAACACTTGGGCGTTTTAACAAAACGGATTAAAAATTACTTTTAATTTGCTGCCCAAAGCCTTTTACGGGCTTTTATTTCGTAGAAGGACTGAATAATAGACCACATGCAACAATTTTTATCCCGGTTTTTAACTGCTGCTTTAGCCATCTGTGTCACTGCTTTTTCTGCATCTGCGCAAGTAACCGACACCACCCGGCCCACAGCGGTAGACCCCGACCTGCTGTCGCTGGAGAACGCCCGCCAGCCGCGCGAGTACACCATCAGCGCCCTGAAAATTACAGGCCTGAACTACCTCGACCAGGATATTGTGGCTTCTATATCGGGCCTGCAGGTAGGCGATAAGGTAATGATACCCGGCGGCGACCAGTTTGCCAAAGCCATAACCAACCTGTGGCGCCAGCGCTTTTTCTCCGATGTGCAGGTATTTATTACCGCCGTGCAGGGCGATAAAATAGAAGTGGAAATTGCCGTGCAGGAAATGCCTAAGCTGGGCTCCTATAAATTTGTAGGCATCCGCAAGTCGGAAGCCGAAGAACTGCAGGGCAAAATTGGCCTTACCCGCTCTACCATCATCACCGAAAACAGCCGCCGCAACGCGGTGGAAGCCATCCAGAAATATTATACCGACAAGGGTTTTAAAAACGTGCAGATACGCATTGAAGAAGCGAAAGATACCTCAATGGTGAATGCCAACTCGCTCACGTTTTATGTAAACAAAGGCCGCAAGGTGCGCATCAACGAAGTAAACTTTTACGACAACGAAGCCGTTGCCGACCTGAAGCTGAAAAAGGAAATGAAGGGTACCAAGGAAATGAGCAAGATTACCCTGAACCCGCAAAAAATACCAAGCCCTTATGGCGTAAACGAGCAGATTACCTTTAAAGAATATATTGGTGATGTAGGTTATTTATCGCCTACCAAAACCCGCAACTTTTTAGACCCCTACGTGCGCATCAAGCTTTTCAGCGGCGCCAAGTTTGACCAGGCAAAGTACGAGGAAGACAAAGAATCGGTGCTGGACTACTACAACTCCATTGGCTACCGCGATGCACAGATTGTGGCCGACACCCAATACTACACACCCGATGGCAACCTGAACGTGGATATTAAAGTATCGGAAGGCAGCCGCTATTATTTTGGCAACATTGCCTGGCGCGGCAATACCAAGTATACCGACTCGCTGCTGAACGTGGTGCTGGGTATAAAAAAAGGTGATGTTTATAATTTAGCTACGCTGAACAAGCGCCTGGGCAAGCAGCTGTCGCCCGAGGGCGGCGACATCAGCGGCCTTTATATGGATGACGGTTACCTTTTCTTCCAGGTGAACCCTGTGGAAACCGCTGTATATAATGATACTATCGACCACGAAATACGCATCATTGAAGGCCCGCAGGCCACCATCCGTAACGTAGGCATTTTTGGTAACGACAAAACCAAGGACCACGTTATACGCCGCGAGCTGCGCACGGTGCCCGGCGAAAAATTCAGCCGTTCAGATTTGATTCGTTCGCAGCGCGAGCTGGCCAACCTGCAATACTTTAACCAGGAAACCATTAACCCTGGCGTAGTGCCCAACCAGGAAGATGGTACTGTAGATATTAACTGGAAGCTGGAAGAAAAATCGAGCGACCAGTTGGAGCTTTCTGCCGGCTGGGGCGGTGGCATTGGCCTTACCGGTACGCTGGGTGTATCGTTCAACAACTTCTCCATTAAAAATATTTTCAAAAAAGAATCTTGGGATCCGCTGCCTACAGGTGACGGCCAGAAACTGAGTGTACGTATTCAATCGAATGGTAAGGCCTACCAATCGTACAACTTCTCGTTTACTGAGCCTTGGCTGGGTGGTAAAAAACGCAACTCGCTTTCGTTCTCTTTATACAGCAGCAACTTCCGTAACGGATTTTATAATTACCAGACCGGCAAGTACGAGTTTGACGCCAACACCAGCCTGAAAACATTGGGTGCCACCGTATCGTTAGGAAAGCAGTTAAAATGGCCGGATGACTATTTCAGCCTGGTATATTCTTTAAACTATACACAGTATAAATTACAGAACTACGGCATTTTCCCCGGCTTCAGCAATGGTACGTCGGACAACGTGAGCCTGAAACTGGCCTTGCAGCGCTCGTCGGTTTACGACCCCACGTTCCCGCGCAGCGGTTCCAACTTTGTGGCTTCGGTGCAGCTGACGCCGCCTTACTCAAGCCTGAACACCGGCCTGGTCAATTCGGCCAACCCGTACCGCAACCCCGAGTATCATAAGTGGCGCTTTAATGCTGAGTGGTTTGTGCCTATCGGTAGGCCGATTGGTTCGGATAACGGCGGTCGCCAGTTTGTGCTGAAGATGGCGGCCAAGTACGGCTTTATGGGCCGCTACAACCGCAAGCTTGACTTTTCACC
>CBDTUH010000391.1:0-3035 GCA_965363375.1 uncultured bacterium | reverse complement strand
CCGCCAGTTCGTTGTAATGATTACGGATGTTTTTTTCTTCACCCCACACCGGCTGCCAGGTTTCATCAAAAGTGGCGGTCTTTGTATCGCTGACAGCAAATCGGTTCAATAGCGAAATGGAATCTCCCTTCAACTCCAGTCCCAGACGGCTTGGCTTGATGACCGCTTTGCCTTTGTAGGTTAAACTATAAACAGGCGCACCATTTTCCTGCAGGGCAAACTCCATCTGCAATTGACCATTGGGCGATTGCAACTGTTGCGCCACGGAGATAAAAGATAACAGCAGCCAAAAGGCCGACAGCACTATTCTTTTCTTCATATTAATTATAATTATAGCATTTACCGTTAAAATAACGAACGTCAAAGTAAGGTAAAGTTCGCAACCTGTTTGCTGATTTTTGCCGTATACCATTATATTTTCATCAGTTAAAAACTGAAAAAGGTATTTATGTCATTTGTAAGATTAAAAGGAAAAAGAGACTTTTTTATAGACAATGCTCGATTATGGATTCTTAGATTAAAAACTAAAAAGGAAATGAGACGTTTCTGGGTTTGTGAGATGTAAAACATGAGAGAAATGGCAGCGGTTTTGGCAAAAGGAAAATGAGACGTTTTCAAACTTTGCACCTTTAACATTTTGAGGGAAACAATAAAAGGAAAAAGAGACGTTTTGTGCTTTCAGTCGAATACGAACTTTGTGCTTCTCATAAGAATTAATGAGCATGCGCAAGCAAAATTGCCAATCGGGGCCAAAGAATGACCAACCGTAAATGCGTGTATTCTTGCAACAACAACATAAACTACCGGCAAACTAAAATGCATGGTAGCTATTACTTTACCTCGATAATAAATGAGGTGGCACCGGCATGGCCACTACTGCTGATGCCTTGTATCACTACTTTGTATTTTCCTTTTGCGTCGGATGTGTAAAATGACACTTGCTGCTGGCCTGAACTATTATAATTTATTTGCGGCGCCCAGTGAAGTACGTTTCTAAAATCCGGTAGTCGGCTTGCTAATTGTTGTTCTGTTTCGTAGGCAGGCGCGTAAAATTCCCGTTGCTGCTGCAGCCCTTCGTAATCAATAATAACGGCGCGCGGGTTTAGCTCAAGCCCTTCAAAATTTCCGGTATGCGTGGTAAAGCTTGCAATACCGTTAAAAACCTGAGAGCCCATAAAAAACCGGCGTGTGATCACATCCAGCTTTCGCACTTTTAGTGGATTGTAATTAAACAGGCTGGACTGGTTAAATAATGGTACGCCATCTACCATAATTAAAGAGTTATCACGAAAAAAAAGTTGTTCATAATCGTTAAAAACAATCATCTGGTACTGGCCGCTGCGCTTTCTCACATTAATCTCCCGCACGTACTCGCGCAACACTTCTTCCATGGTTGTAAATCGGGTATAGTCATCCAACAGGTAAGAATTGTTGGGCGTGCCATATAAAGGCAGGCAGTCCGCTTTCCGCTGTACGAAACGCTGAAGACTATCTGCATAGTAAATATTTTGCACCTGCATACCAATGCTTCCGGCCATTAAGCTACTTTCAACCTGTACGGGCAGGTGCAACAATGGCTGGCTAACTGAATCATAGCTCTCCGCAAAAGGGCTTAGCAACTGCACCTGGTAAAGGCTGTCCGTTTCTGTATTGGTTTGCACCACCACTACCCCGGAGCCGTAATAATTTTTTATATTGAACCGCACAATACCTTCTTTATCGCTTTGGCTGGTATACAACTGCAGGTTGCTGCCTGGCACAGATAGATAAGTTTGGATGCCTGCAGCCGGCTGACCGGTTTGCAGGCTTTTTACAACACCTTTTACAATATGGCCATCAAACTCCATATCGTATAAAAAAGAAGCTTTGCTTTTCGTTTCACTACCGCCGCTATTACCAAAACGACGCCAACCATGTGTTAGCATCAAAAGGTCGGCTGCCTCAGCAGCTTCCGCTCCTGTGTGGTGCAAATAATACTCGGGCGCTTCAATATGCCCTTTCAGTTCGCTGGTCAGCCATAAATAATCGTTGATGGTTTGCTCTTGCCATTGCTGCAAAGTGTCAATCAGGTAAACCGACATGGAGAGGTTTGCTTTAACCGGGTTGGACTTTTCGTCTTTAGCACCGATGGTTACATCCACTTTTTTTCTACTGCCATATGTTGCAGCGTTGCTGGCGGCCTCAAGCTGCAGCCATTTATCCGGCCTTTTAAAATAAAGCCTTTCACTAATAGGCTGCCTGTTGCCATCAAAAAGGGTTAGTCTGCTTATGCCGGCACCAAGGTCAGCAGGGTCTATGTACATAACCGCCGTATGGTTGTTAAATGCAGCCTGGGTTATTGCCTTTACCTGGTTGCTGGAAGTTGCCGCGAGATAAATGGTTGCGCCATCTGGCCCTATTCCTTTTTGATGTACCGTTAATTTCAGCTTGTTGTCTGGTGTGGTTGAAAGCTGAAGTGCATAGCCTTTGTCGGCTGCTGTTGCTAGTTGCCTTGTATAAAAAGAACCATCAGGCAAAGTTATTACTGCCTTATAGCTTTCACCTTCCGTCGGGCTCAATTTAAA
This sequence comes from uncultured bacterium, assembly GCA_965363375.1. Lineage (GTDB taxonomy): Bacteria > Bacteroidota > Bacteroidia > Chitinophagales > Chitinophagaceae > Flavisolibacter. The sequence goes on along the minus strand of CBDTUH010000391.1, from coordinate 471 downwards.
GCTGCCCATGCCCCGGTGTGCCGGTACCAGCAGGCTTACAGTATCGCCTTTGCTATTCAGCAAAACACCTCTAAAAAAGATTCCTTTGCCCAGTGCATCTGTTGCTTTGAACGCTACTTTGTTTTCAACACCGCTTACCAGGTTTCCACCTTCGGGGAAAAAAATCAGGTTAAAAGGGGTTTCATTTTTACTTGCCGTATTGACACTTCCTTTCAGCGTATTTACGATAGTGAGGTTCTTTTGAAAAAAGCAGTCCGCACCACCGTTTTTCATCCAGCTGGTATACCCCCTCAATCTGTAAATACCGGTTTCCATTTCCAGCGGCAACTGCAACGACCCATTTCCCGCACCACTATCCAGCGACAGCTTTGCCTGTAAAACCGGTTTGTTATTTGTATCCAGCAATTCCACATATCCTATTTTACTTTCAGTAGCTGGTAGATGTTTAATAGCATCGAGATTGTACAGTTT
>CBDTUH010000390.1:0-3058 GCA_965363375.1 uncultured bacterium | reverse complement strand
GTGTCGTAAAAAATGGCGGAGTACTCACCCTTTTCTTTTCCGTCATCGCGGCCCACACCCACGTATTTAAAACCTTTCAGCCGTTCGCTTAAATCTACCATTTGATTGTGCAGCGCTTCCTGCACGCCAACAATGTGGGCATCGTGAAAAAGAACTTGCGAAGCGGCAAAGTCTTTACGATAAGGCCAGGCATTTAAGCTATCGGAAGCGGTATTCAGCCGTATGTTGAACGACATCACGTTGAGTGGCTGTGCCTGCGAAGCAACAAAGGCAAAAAGGGCCAAAAGGAAAAACAGACCTTTTTTCATACTTATTGATTGATGTTTAAAATTAAGAAAGCGTTGTAAGTAAAAGGGCAATAAAATATTCAAGCTCCTTTTCCGTTCTAATGCACATACTGGCGCCCATGTTTAAACAACCTCTGTTTTTCCTTTTGCTTTTTTGCAGTTTCAGTGCATGGGCACAACCCATAACCGGCGTATGGAAAGGCAAGATAGGACGCCAGCGCGCCGAAGTAAAGATTGTGCAGAGAGGCGACAGCTTGGTGGGTACCTCTTATTATTTTGATGCGTCAGGCGCTTACCGGCGCTACAGCATCAAGGGTTATTTTAACCAGGCCAACAACAGTGTGGTGTGGTGGGATGATGCCCTGATTGAAGAAAAAACGGCTAAATTTTCCCTTTCCAATCCGGGTGCTACGCCCATGCTTTCGAGCGCTGATTTTAACTGCCCCGGCGGCGGCGAAATGCTGCTGGATGGCACCACGCACCCAAAAGACAATGCTGAAAAAGAAACGCCCACCCACCTGAAAAAATGGGGTGACCCGCAGTTTGGAGACGAGTGGGATTATGTGATTGACAACTTTACCGTAGGCACCAACCATCCCGATATTATTGACAGCGTGGCTCTAATTGCCTACCGGCCGCAACCCAAAAGAGAGCCAGTAAAAGCTGAGCCGCGTCAAAAAGAAATACCGCCTATAACAAAAAAAGAAAGTGGGCGCATAGTGGCTATTCCGCCCCCGTCAGAACCTGTGGTTAAAAAAGAAGCGCCGGTTGTAACAACCGCACCGGTTATTAGCCTACCGCAAACCGTGGAAGAAAAGTTTACAGCTCGCAAAAAAATCTTTGCGCTGGATATTCCGCTGGAAGGCGATTCTATTGAATTGCGCTTTTACGACAATGCAGAAATTGACGGCGACTCCATTTCGCTTTTTTTAAATGACAAACTACTGTTTCAGCACATTCGCCTGGCAGCTACACCATATACCATCAAGTTGCCCGTAGCTGATTTAGAAGAGAATAACGAGCTGGTAATGGTGGCAGAAAATTTAGGTACCATTCCGCCCAACACGTCTTATATGATTGCGGAAGTAGGTGGTAAGCGCTACGAGGCAAGGCTGGCCAGCACCGAAAACAGCAGCGCGCTCATTAAATTAACCAAAGGCGTAGCCATAAGTAAGTTGACAGAGGACAGATGACAGTTGACAGAAATAAAAACGTCTCTTTTTGCTTTTGACTTTTAGTTGAAACCACTTTTGTAATTGCATGTGATGCATGAGAAAATCAAAAGGAAAAACAGACGTTTTATAAATGAAGAAAGGTGCAGCAAGCTGCACCTTTCTTCATTTAATTATTGTAGGAATTATATCACAATGTTCACCATTTTGCCTTTTACGAAAATCAGTTTTTTCATAGGCTTGCCTTCCATCCACTTTTGTACGACTTCGTTAGCCAATACTATTTCCTGCACCTGCTCTTGCGTAGCACTTAAATCCATTTTAATAGTTGTGCGCAACTTACCGTTAATAGAGATGGGATATTCTTTGGTAGTTTCTACCAGGTATTTTTCTTCCCAGGCCGGAAAGCCTGCATCCAAAATAGTTCCTTCATTGCCCAGCTGATTCCAGAGTTCTTCGCTGATGTGCGGCGCAAAGGGTGTTAATAAAATTAAGAGCGGCTGCAATATATCGCGCTTGTGGCAACCGAGGTCTGTCAGTTCGTTTACACACACCATAAACGCACTTACCGAAGTATTGAACGAAAATCGCTCGGTGTCTTCTTCTACTTTTCTGATGGTTTTGTGCAGCACTTTCAGCTCGGCTGCTGTTGGTGCTTCGTTGGTTACAACAAAGGTTTCTTCGTTATAAAAAAGCCGCCACAGCTTTTTCAAAAAACGGTGCACCCCTTCAATGCCTTTGGTATCCCAGGGTTTGCTCATTTCCACCGGGCCTAAAAACATTTCGTACATACGGAAGGTATCAGCACCGTATTGAGCAACTACATCATCGGGATTTTCAACATTGAATTTTGATTTAGACATTTTCTCTATCACTAATCCACTTAAGTATGGCTCTCCACTTTCTGTTTTATCTTCTTTTTCCCAGTCGATGAAAACTTCTTTCAAGTTCAAAACTTGTTCGCGTTGTTCATCTATAAATTTTTCCCACATTTCCTTTGTTAAGCGACCGTTTGCATCTAAATATTTATGAGCATATCTTAACCTTAAATCAGTCATTTCCTTCCTTTTCCACTTGCCACCTTCTTTTACTTTAGGTAATTTATCCTCATCTGATTTAAAAGATGCAACCCAAATTTTACCATGTGTTTCATTTGTATCACTATGCGGGATATATGGAGCAACATCGACAAAAAATGATTTACCAGTAATCATTCCCTGATTCAAAAGCTTCTTAAAAGGTTCATCAAAGGTTATCAAACCTAAATCGTACAAAGCTTTCGTCCACATGCGGCTGTAAAGCAAATGGCCTACGGCATGCTCGGTACCGCCAACATAAAGGTCCACCTGGTTCCAATAGGAGCTGATGCTTTTATCGCAAAAAGTTTGGTTGTTGTGTGGGTCCATATAGCGCAGAAAGTACCACGAGGAACCGGCATAGCCGGGCATGGTGTTCGTTTCCAAATTTCGCGCCGTCCACTCCGGTATGTTGGCCAGCGGGCCTTCACCTTCGGGACCGGGCTTGTAGCTTTCCACGTGCGGCAACTGGAGCGGCAGCTCGCTTTCATCTAAAGGATAGGCAACACCCTCTTTCCACACA
>CBDTUH010000389.1:0-3075 GCA_965363375.1 uncultured bacterium | reverse complement strand
GCTTCGTGACCCGGCGTATCCAGGAAGGTGATTTCTTTGTCTTCCGCCACTGTTACCTGGTAGGCACCAATGTGCTGGGTGATACCACCCGCCTCACCGGCTACTACGCTGGCGTTACGGATATAGTCGAGCAAAGAGGTTTTACCGTGGTCTACGTGACCCATGATGGTAACAATGGGTGAGCGTGATACCAGGTCTTCTTCATTGTCTACTTCTTCCTCTTCTTCCATTTCCAACTGCTTTTCCATGTCGATAAACTCTACATCAAAGCCAAACTCGGAAGCTACCAGTTCAATTACCTCGGCATCGAGGCGCTGGTTGATAGACACCATGATACCCAGGCCCATACATTTTGAGATCACTTCGGCAAAAGAAACGTCCATCAGGTTGGCCAGTTCAGATACCGAAATAAACTCGGTTACCTGCAGCTTGTTGTCCTGCATGCCGTCCTGCGCATCGGCCATTTCCTGCCGGCGCTCGCGGCGCATTTTGGCCTTAATGTTTTTGCCGCGGCCACCGCCACCCGACAGTTTGGCCTGCGTTTCCTGTATTTTACGTTGAATTTCTTTATCGTCAATAGGCTTATCATCGCGGCGCTGGCCAAAGCCACCACCGGTATTGCGCTGAATGCCAATGCGCGGTCCGCCGGGGCGCGCACCTTGCTGCTGCCCACCACGTCCGCGGTTTTCGTTTCGCTGTATAGAAGGACGTTGACCACCGCCTTGAGCACCTGCACCGGCACGGTTGCCGCCGCCGCCTTGCTGCTGGCCGCCGCCATCACGCTTTTCGATGGGAATACGCTTGCGTTTACGTTTTTCGTCAGCTTTAGGACGCGTATCACTGTCTACAGGTAATTGAATCTTACCTAAAATTTTAGGACCTTCTATGCGCTCAGCCCTGATGTTTTCTATCACAACGTTGTTTTCTTCAGTAGTAGTTGGTTCTGCTGCCTGCACGTCTGTCTCGGTTTCGGCGGCAGGTGCCTGCACTTCGGGCTCAGGCTGTGCCTGTTGCTGAGGCTCTTGTTCGGGCTGGGCGGGCACTTCGGGCTCCGGCTGCGGCTGCTCCACAGGCAGTTGCTCTGCTGCCTGCGGCTCGGGCTGTGGCGCCACTTCGGCCGGGGCCTCTTCTTTTGGCTGCGGCTCTGCTTTTTCTGCAGCGGCTGGCTTCTTCGCGCCTTTTTTAGGGCGGGTAGAAGAGTCAATTGCAGACAGGTCTATTTTATCAAGAATCTTGGGTCCTTCTATTTCTGGAGCTTCCACACGCACTACCTGCGGCGCTTCTTCTTCGGTTACCGGCGTAGGGGCAGGCTCGGGCTCCTGCACAGGTGCGGGTTCCGGCGTGGTTACAGGTGGCGCAGGCTCGGGTTGTTGCACCTCGGGCTCTTCTGCTACCGGCGCGGGCTCTTCGGGCTTAGGCGCAGGGGCTTTTTTCTCTTCCTTGCGGAAGTAGATTTCTTCTTCGTCGCGCTTTTTGCGCGCCTCTTGTGCAGCACCTTTGGGCAGGTCTATCTGCTCGCTTTTTAACTTAGCAACCTTATCGCTCTGGAACTCTGCCTGTAAAGCCCGGTACATGTCCTCGGTTAATTTAGCGGTGGGCTTCAGGTCGTCCCTGCTAAAGCCTTTACCTTCCAAAAAGTCCACCAGGGTATCTTTACCGATGTTGAACTCTTTGGCGGCCGCCATTAACCTTGGTGTTGATGTTTCTGCCATTAACTACTTTTAATTATCTGATTTTAGAGCTTTTGGCAAGCGGTAACCGCTTGCTCTTCAGCTTCTGTTATTCAATTCTTATTTCTGCGAAAGGTAACCTTTAAAATGACTTTCATTTGCGGGTTCACCATTTATTCTTTTTCGAACTCGGCCTGCAGTACTTTACGTACATCGGCGATGGTTTCTTTTTCCAGGTCGGTGCGGCGCTCCAGTTCCTCGGCACTTAAATCCAATACGCTGCGGGCGGTATCGCATCCAATGCGCTTGAATTCGTCAATCACCCACTGTTCTATTTCATCGCTGAATTCTTCCAGGTCAATGTCAAACTCCTCAACCTCGCCTTCGTTATCACGGAACACATCAATGTCATAGCCTGTCAATTCGCAGGCCAGCTTAATGTTGACGCCACGGCGGCCAATGGCCAGGGAAACCTGGTCGGGTTTTAAATACACGCTGGCGTGTTTTTTCTCGTTATCCAGCTCCATGGTCGTAATCTTGGCCGGTGTTAAAGAGCGCTGTATCAGCAACTGGGTGTTATTGGTCCAGTTGATAACATCAATGTTTTCATTTTTCAGCTCGCGTACTATACCGTGTATGCGGCTACCCTTCATACCCACGCAGGCACCTACAGGGTCAATACGGTCGTCGTACGACTCTACGGCTACCTTGGCACGCTCACCCGGGTCGCGCACAATCTTTTTAATTACAATAAGGCCATCGAAGATTTCCGGAACTTCTATTTCCAACAATTTTGCCAGAAACTCGGGCGCGGTGCGCGAAAGAATAATAACCGGGTTATTATTTTTCATGTCCACCTTTCTTACCACGGCACGAATGCTTTCGCCTTTTTTAAAGTAATCCTGCGGAATCTGTTCGCTTTTAGGTAAAATCAATTCGTTGCCTTCTTCATCCAGCAGCAAAATCTCTTTTTTCCACACCTGATATACTTCGGCATTGATGATTTCGCCAATGCGGTCGCCATATTTTTTAGCCAGTACATTCTTTTTTAAATCCGATATGCGGCTGCTCAAGGTTTGCTTGGCAGCTAAAATGGCACGGCGACCAAATTCTTCCAGGTTCACTTCTTCATACAATTCCTCACCTACCTGGTAGTCGGGTTCTATCTTAATGGCATTGCTGTATTCAATTTCTTCCAGCGTGTTGTAAATATCGCCGTCTTCCACAATGGTGCGGCGGCGGAAAATTTCCAAATCCCCTTTTTCGGCGTTTACAATCACGTCGAAGGTTTCATCGGAGCCGTATTTTTTACGGATGAGGGTTTTAAATACATCCTCTACCACGCGCATCAGCGTGGGACGGTCGATATTTTCGGCATCTTTAAAATCCTGGAATGCCTCTATTA
>CBDTUH010000388.1:0-3078 GCA_965363375.1 uncultured bacterium | reverse complement strand
TTTTACTTCGCAGCTGCAGCCAGCTATAGGCCGTAGCATGCTGTATGGCATGACCAGTTTCGTGGGCGGCCACCGCGGCGGCGGCCACGCTGTAGTTGCCATATACTTCGGGGCTGAGGTTGATGGTTTTGTTGGCCGGGTTATAATGATCACTTAAAAAACCCTGCACGGAAACCACCTTTACATCATAAATGCCATTCTCGCGTAACATTTTCTCTGCCACCTCTTTACCGGTAAGCCGGGCAGCCAGCGGAATTTTGCTGTAAGCTGTAAAACGGCTCTTCATAATAGAAGAAACCAGCATACTAATCCCAATAAAAATGAAAGAAACAATCAAAATCGACGGTGTCATGTATAAAGCCTTTTAGTGCATTAATACTTCAAATCTATTACCAATTGCAGAATTTTGATGTTAAAACACCAGAAACGGCAATTCTGTCAGCCAAAAGGAAAAACAGAGGTTTTTAGTGACATTTTATCAGGTGTCAAACTTTTTTTGACGAAGAATTTATAATGTTTATCATATTGATTTTCAATAGTTTTAAACCCTGCTTTTTAATTCTTAATACTATCTAAAAGTTATTCACAAAGCCAAAAAATAATTTTGTTATCTGGTGCTAATTTGTAATTTAGTGCTAGAATTTAATGGGTTAGTAAGTAAAAGGGTTGGTCTTCTGATCAGCCCTTTTTACTGTTTATACTTCACTGCTTTTCCATTTTTACCAAACGCTGTTTGCGTCATTTCTTTTACAATTTTTATCAAAGTAATTTTAATTCATGTCTAAAATAAAGACCGCATTTTTTTGCCAGAACTGTGGTTACGAAAGTGCTAAATGGGTAGGTAAATGTCCGGGCTGCCAGCAATGGAATACGTTTGTTGAAGAACTGGTGCAAAAGGAAACCAAAAGCAGTGGCAAGAACGATTGGAATAGTTACAATGGTGTAGCTACCACCACGCGCAAAACCATTCACCTGAATGAAGTGATAGCTACCGAACATCCGCGACTGGTTACAAAAGATGAAGAACTCAATCGCGTACTGGGCGGCGGCATTGTGCCGGGCAGCATTGTGCTGGTTGCCGGCGAACCTGGCATTGGTAAGTCAACGCTTTTTTTGCAGGTAGGTTTGCAACTAAAAGGCATCACAACCCTTTACATCAGCGGCGAGGAAAGCGACCAGCAGATTAAAATGCGTGCCGACAGGCTGAAAGCGCAGAACGATAACTTTTACCTTTTAACAGAAACATCAACACAGGTTATTTTCAGCGAAATCAAAAAGCTGAAGCCGCAATTGATCATTGTTGATTCGGTGCAAACCTTGCAATCTCCTTTTATAGATTCATCGGCCGGAAGTGTATCGCAGATAAGAGAATGCGCCGCCGAGTTTCAGCAGTTTGCCAAAGAAACCAACACACCTGTTTTTTTGATTGGCCATATTACCAAAGAAGGTTCTATTGCCGGCCCCAAAATACTGGAGCATATGGTAGATACGGTGCTGCAGTTTGAAGGCGACCGCCACTATGCCTACCGCATTTTAAGAACGTTGAAAAATCGTTTTGGAAGTACAGCCGAACTGGGTATTTACTCGATGAACGAAGGCGGCATGACAGCTGTAACCAACCCCAGCGAAATTTTAATCACACAAAAAGAAGATGCACTCAGTGGCATTGCCATTGCGGCTACAATGGAAGGTCAGCGACCGCTTTTGATAGAAACACAGGCGCTGGTAACGCAATCTGTCTATGGCACGCCGCAGCGCACCGTTAGTGGTTTTGACCTTAGACGTCTGCAATTGCTTTTGGCCGTGCTGGAAAAACGCGGCGGCTTTCATTTTGGCGTGAAAGATGTTTTTTTAAACATTGCAGGTGGCCTCAAGGTAGAAGACCCCAGTATTGACCTGGCGGTGCTCAGCGCGCTGCTTTCTTCTTACGAAGATGTGGCCATTCCGCACACCATTTGCTTTGCCGGCGAGGTAGGCCTCAGCGGCGAAATAAGAGCCGTGAACAGAGTAGAACAACGCATTGCCGAAGCCGAAAAGTTAGGCTTTGAAAAAATCATTGTTTCTAAATACAACCACAAGGGCCTGGCAAAGCAGCGCTTTGGTATAGATGTGATTACGATGGGCCGTGTGGATGAAGTGTACCAGTACCTGTTTCAATAAAAGGAAAAAGAGACGTTTTGAGATTTATGATTTACGAGCTTGGATTTACGATTTGGAGACAAAAGGAATAAAAGACGTTTGAAAATGAAGGAATGCTCAATTTTCTATGTTCAAGTAAAGAGAGCTTAAAAGGAAAAACAGACGTTTCAGAAACCTGCTGTCATCTGTCAACTATCATCTGTCATCTTTAATATGCCTTTATTTCAAAACATAAAAGAAGCCTTGCTGCATTTAGCTTTTCCGCAGTTGTGCGCCAGCTGTGGCAGCGATGTATTGCCCAAAAACCAATTGCTTTGCCTGCCTTGTTTAGAAGCATTGCCGCAAACCCATTTTCATTTACACCAAAGCAATCCTATTGAAAAGATATTTACCGGCCGGTTGCCCCTGCAGCACGTCACATCGCAATATTATTTTACCAAAGAAAGTGGCCTGCAGCACCTGCTGCACCAGATGAAGTACAAAGGTGCAAAAGAATTGTGCATGTATATGGGAAAGCTGATGGGACAGCAACTGGCGCAAAGCCCCTGGATAGGAGAAATAAATGCCTTGGTACCACTCCCCTTGTTTGCACAGCGCCAACGGCAGCGTGGCTACAACCAATCCGCACTCCTTTGCGATGGTATTGCAGAAGTGTTGCAGAAACCGGTTTTAAGGGAAGTGGTAATCCGCAGCACCGCTACTGAAAGTCAAACGCGTAAAAATCGCGTTGAGCGCTGGCAAAATATGGAAGGGGTTTTTGATATTGCTGATACGTCTAAAATAAAAGGTAAACACTTGTTACTGGTAGACGATGTGGTAACCACCGGCGCCACTTTAGAAAGCTGTGGCCGCGCCTTGTTAAATGCCGAAGCAACCCGGTTAAGCATTGCCACGCTTTGTTTTTCTGCCGGCTGATGTATTTTTATACCCTTATGCACT
>CBDTUH010000387.1:0-3080 GCA_965363375.1 uncultured bacterium | reverse complement strand
GCCGGATGCAGGTGTGGTAACAGTGTAGTTTCCCAAAAACTGCTCATAAGGAGGTATCAGCATCATGAACGGATCGGATGTAACACCATCAAACGAGGAGCTGTTGGAGTATTGCGAAACCAATATGGGTTGAGTGGCGGTTACAACAGCCGAACCAGTAATAATTCTTTCATGAAACTGGCCGCGGTTTAGGGTAGCTACTACAGCACCATTTACACTTACCTGTGTACCATTGGTTGACGCCATAAAGCGAAATGTATCGCCATTGCGGCGCGTGGCCAGCGGTACCGTTACAAACTGGCGGCCCCAGGCAGTGGTGGGTGTTAGTTGCTCTACTATATGGTCGCAAGCTACATTACCAGCAGGTATGTTGGCACAAGCGTGGCCGCCAAATACGGCAATTGGCTTGTCTGCTCCTATCAAACTACCACTCAGGTCAGCAGGCGCGCTGTTGGTATTTTGCAGCAAATAGGTTTGACCCTGGTTGAGGGTAATGTTATATGGCACTCCAGCTGTACGCGCCCCTGTAGTTACAGATGGCGTAATGGTTACAGTGGTATTGTTTTGCGAAGCTACAATAGCCATTTGCGTGGCATTCACCACGTTTACATTTTGATAACCCAAGTTTATGTAATCTGTACCTAAAATGTCTGTAGGAAGGGCCAGAAAAGCATCCGTAGTAGCCGATGCCCTGTTAAGTCCATACACAGTTACCTCCTGTACGGCTGTAATGTGTATGCCCAGGTTTTGTACAACATTGGAACTGGATATTTGCGCGCCTGTTGGCAGACCTACAGAAGTAACGGCACCGGGTGTTACCGTAAAGTTGGAACTAAAGCTTAAACCAGGAATGCTTACATTTCCGGTAGTGGCCACATCGCCGGTAATAAATAAAGTAAGAGCGCTGCCGCCGGAAAAGTTACCGGGAAAAGCGATCCAGAAGTCATTACCCTTGCTATCCTGCGTTTGTGCTATTGAAGTAAAAGAAAACAGGAAAACAAGTAATAGAGACGTGATCAGTTTTGGTATTGTTTTTATAAAAAGTTTCATACGCTTTTGTTTTGATGATAAGAGTATATTGTTACAAGCTTATAAAGCCGAACTCACCTTTAGTTCTTTAAATTCAAAGGCAGCAATTTCAGCAATGTAAGTGGGTACCACCTGTGCCGGCAATATCAGCAGGTCTTTATTTTTGGTATCGCCGCAGCCCGAGGCAAAAGTTTCTCCGGGCGCTACTGTCAATATTTTTTTACCGGCAAAGCCTTCCACGTCTTTATTGAACTGGGTGGAAAACACTTCCTTCCACGATACTTTTACTTTGTGGTTGTTCCGGTTGTTGAATTTAAGCAGCACCACCTTTTTGCCATCGCAGTTGGCCAGCATGTGGTAAAAGTCAACGTTGATTACCGTTTGATGAAACACCCAGCCATCGTCTTTAACAGCCGCTTTATTACCGGGTGCCACAAAGGCAATGCAGAATACAAACAATGCCAGTAGCATTACTAACCGCACCATCCATTGCATTTTGAGGTGTGGGCTGATGGGAAATACCATTTTTTGCATACCATAAATTTTGTAAAGTGAGAAAAGAAAGCGTGCTATGCATCCATAGCAATGTTGAAGGCAAAATGAGAAAGTTGCATTAGCCAGAGTAGAGTATGATCATACTAGTTAGTTTTTAAAATGAACAAATAGAAGTTTTGTTTCATTTTTCATGGTGAGCCATCATCATAAGGTAGAAATGTGGTAAGCAGTTTCGTTTTTATAAAATAACAAAAGCTGCATTGCGGGGCAGCAGCGCTATTTAAAAAAAAACTTACTGGTTTCGTATGGTGTAAATCTGTAGAAAAAGGATTTCTGACTCAGGCTTAATTCATTCGGTTGGACAGGTTCAGCAATAGTTGCTATTGGATGAAGAAGAAGTGATCAACGGGGTAGGAAAAAGTATAAATAAATAAGATGAATAGGAGATTCGTCCAAAGGATTGGTAATACAAATATTAAGAATACAATTTTTAAAATCAAAATTTTTTTTAATGCCTCATCACTAAAAACGGCAAAGCCTACTTGTGAGCAGATTACAGTTGATAACTAATTAAAACATTTCAGGCACCACCTTTTTTTAAAATATATATAAGCAACCGCCGAAGCGCCCGCCATTATTAAAAGGAAAAAGAGACGTTTTAAAATGCTGTGTGCCGCACATTAACAAGCAGGAAACAAATAGCTTTTGTGCGCGGAATAGTTTTTGCTTATTACACTTAAACGGCTTTATTCCATGAAAAATAAATATACAATTGGCATTGCTTCAACCCTGGTTGCCGCGGGCATTGTGGCTTACTTATTATTGCAGAAAAACGCGTTGCAGAAAAAGCAGGAAACCGTTGCGGTTTCCGACGCCGGCTACGAAACCGCCTATGATGTGTTGTACCCTATCAAAAAAACACGCTTCCGCCGGGGTTAAAACCGCAGCACCCCTTACTCCTTTCAAAAGGAAAATGAGACGTTTTTTAACAACAACATTTTACAGATTGGCAAAAGCTTAAACCTCCGGCTATAATCAGTATCAGTATGGAACTTATTAACCCCAACTACAGTACTTCTAAAAGCAAAGAAGAAACAACAACTGATGAACCGGAAGAGTGGCACAACCCGCTGCCCCGCGCCGTGTTGCGGCCCAACCAGCACCTGCTGCTCGATGGCGAGTGGCGCTTTGCGCTGGACCTGGAAGACCGCGGCCTGGCAGAAGGCTGGCACCTGGGCCATGCCTATACCCACACTGCTACCTGGCCAGGCTCAATAGAACAGCATATGGATGAAGCCAAAGGAACACAGCCCGGCACCCGCTGGAAAGACCAGATAGTAGGCTGGTACGAGCGGGAATTTGAGCTGCCATCGCTGGATGGGCAGCCTGCCCTGAGCATGCTGCAGCTTACTTTTGGCGCCTGCGGCTACGAAACGCAGGTGTGGCTCAACGGCCTGCCGCTGCATACCATTGAAGGCCATGCCGTACATGTGGGCGAGTATACTTCTTTCTCCTACGAGCTGGCCGAAGAACAGCTGCGCCCTGTAAACCGCCTT